>JBAXMT010000080.1:0-8953 GCA_037134135.1 Methylococcaceae bacterium
TTTAACATTCAAAATCCGTTGAACGCAGAAGAAATTGTACAAGTTCAAAAAGGTGACAAAATTTCGAGCATTCCCGCGCATATTTTCAAAGCGGCATTAAGCGTGGATTTGTGGAAAAAAGCGTCATTGGGAATTAACGGAATGTACAGCGGCAATCAAGTTTTTCGCGGCGATGAAACCAATATGACTGCACCGCTTTCAGGTTATTGGGTTTTCAACGGCACAGCCGAATATAAAATTACCAAGAATTTCGCGCTATTTGGCAAAGTGAATAACATTTTTGATACGAATTACAACACGTTTGGCGTTTATGGTCAGGCGAGCGAAGTGTTAGGCGCAGATTATAATGATGGGCGTTTTGTTTCGCCTGCCGCGCCACGCGCTGGTTGGATTGGTGTGCGGTTGAGCATTTAAACTCTACGCTAATCTTCCATTAGCCGCTGCGTAATTTTTCTGAAATTCCACTTACTTTTAATCATACCCCTGTTAAAATCGTTGCCTATTGCCTATAACTCTTTAATTTGGAAACCATGAGTATCATTATTAAAAATGAAGTTGAAATCGAAAAAATGCGAATTGCGGGTCGTCTTGCTGCCGATGTTTTAGACATGATTGCACCTCATGTCGTTGTCGGTGTGACTACAAATCAACTCAATGACATTTGCCATAATTACATCGTCGATGTTCAACAAGCGATTCCTTCACCGCTTGAATATCGCGGTTTTCCAAAATCAATTTGTACTTCGGTGAATCATCAAGTGTGTCATGGCATTCCAAGTGAGAAAAAACTTAAATCAGGCGACATTATCAATATCGATATTACGGTTTTAAAAGATGGTTTTCATGGCGACACCAGTATGATGTTTTTGGTTGGTAAAGTTTCACCGCACGCGCAACGCTTATGTAAAATTACGCACGAAGCCTTGTTTTTGGGTATTGAACAAATTAAAGCGGGTGCAACGCTTGGCGATATTGGTCACGCGATTCAAAAACACGCGGAAGGTAATCGTTATTCTGTGGTGCGTGATTTTTGCGGACACGGCATTGGACGTGATTTTCACGAAGAACCGCAAGTGCTGCATTATGGAAAAGCAGGTGAAGGCACAATGCTTGAAGCGGGCATGATTCTTACTGTTGAACCGATGATTAATCAAGGCAAATATCATACAAAATCGCTTGGTGATGGTTGGACAGAAGTTACGAAAGATCACAGTTTATCGGCACAATATGAACACACGATTTTAGTCACAGAAAATAGTTACGAAATTTTAACGCTCCGCGCTGACGAAAGGTAAATAAACCATGACCACGCCGATTGATCTCACATTATTTGAATCACAAAATGTTTTAGCGGCGTTTAAAACGTTACTAAAAAATAAAGACATTAAATTGCGTGAAAAATTTAATCCGAAATTATCTGTTTCAAAATTATTGCGTGAAAAATCGGATTTTATCGACGGCGTGTTAAGTGTGTGTTGGCAGCATTTTTTAGGCGAAGATGCGAAAAATTTAGCATTATGTGCCGTTGGTGGTTATGGTCGGCAAGAAATGTTTCCTTTTTCCGACATTGATATTTTGATAATTGTACCTGTTGATGACATTACGGATTATCAAGAAAGTCTGGGCGCATTTTTTACTTTTTTGTGGGACATCGGTTTGAAACTCGGTTACAGCGTGCGGAGTATTCCGCAATGTGTTGAGGCGGCAACAAATGACCAAACGATTATGACCAGTTTGCTAGAAATTCGGCTAATCAACGGCAACGCACCATTATTAAAAATCTTAAAACTCGAAACAGCCCCTGACAAAATTTGGTCATCGAATCAATTTTTTGCAGCCAAAATGACAGAGCAGCAAGCACGTTACGCGAAATTCCATGATACGGCTTACAATTTAGAACCCAATATCAAAGAAGGTCCTGGCGGTTTACGCGACAGACAAGTCATTGCGTGGGTTTTTAAACGTCATTACAACGCAGCAACGTTGAAAGAATTGATTAAATACGGCTTTTTACCTGAAGAAGAATACGCTGAATTGGTCGCGTTATTGAGCGTACTTTGGCGCATTCGTTACGCGCTACATTTGCTCACTAATCGCGCAGAAGATCGTTTAGTATTTGATTATCAACGCGACCTTGCCGCGCAATTTGGTTTTAGTAATGACGCGCAAGAATACAATCAAGACGTTGAGCATTTCATGCAATTTTATTTCAAAACTGTTTTAGGTTTAGAGCGATTGAATGAAATGCTGCTGCAACTATTTAACGAACGTTTTGTGCCGCGTGAACATAATGAAGTGCGGCGATTAAACGCACATTTTGAAGTTATTAACGGTTATTTGGAAACGGTAGACACGCAAGTTTTTGAGCGTCATCCGTTAGCCTTATTAGAATTATTTTTGATTCTTGAACAACACGAAGAAATCAAAGGTGTTCGCGCCACCACAATGCGGCTAATTCGGAAAAGTTTGCATTTAATTGACGCAGATTTTCGGACGAATAAAGCCGCAAATCGCTTGTTTATCGAAGCCTTTCGTCAACCGCACGGCATTACCAATCAATTGCGACGCATGAATCGTTACGGTATTTTGGCTGCGTATGTTCCTTGTTTTGCGAATATCGTGGCGCGAATGCAATACGATTTATTTCATATTTATACCGTCGATGAACATACGTTATTTGTGATTCGTAATTTGCGCCGTTTTACGATCGATAAACACAGTGACGAATTTCCGTTTTGTAATAACATCTTTCAACTGATTGCGAAGCCAGAAGTATTGTATTTGTCTGCGTTGTTTCACGATATTGCGAAAGGTCAACACGGTGATCATTCGGTTTTAGGCGAAAACATTGCACGAGAGTTTTGTTTGCAACATGATCTTTCGCAACATGACACAAATCTCGTCGCGTGGTTAGTGCGGAATCATTTAGTCATGTCTGTAACGGCGCAACGCAAAGATATTAGCGACCCCGATGTGATTCTTAAATTTGCTCAAACCGTTGGTAGTACCGAGTATTTGAATTATTTATATTTGCTGACGGTTGCTGATATTCGCGCCACCAATCCCGAGCTTTGGAACTCATGGAAAGATGCGCTACTCAAAGAGCTTTATTCTGAAACTTACGCGGTAATTCGCACGGGCTTACAAAATCCAGCCGCATTAGCAGATAGATTCTTGGAAAATAAAAAAGAAGCTAAAGCAGAATTACTTAAATTGGGCATGGTTGAAATTGTCATTGAAAGTGCGTGGAAACACGTCAGTGACGATTATTTTTTACGTTATTCTGCAGACGAAATTGCGTGGCACACCATAGCAATTGCGGCTTCAAATGAAGAAGATTTACCTTTAGTTTTACTGCGCCCACAAACACAACGAGGCAGCGCGGAAATATTTGTTTATACGAAAAACGAAGGCACGATTTTTTCACTTAGTACCGCGACGCTCGACCAATTGGGGTTGACGATTTTAGATGCGCGAATTATTACCACGCTGGATCATTATGTTTTGAACAGCTTTTTGGTATTAGAACAATCGGGCGAACCGATTGAAGATTTATTTCGAGAAGTGCATATTTGCAACGTGTTACGACAAAATTTATTACAGAATAAAGTCAAAAAAACCAAAAACATTCATCGCCAATCACGCCAAGCAAAACATTTCCCAATTCTAACGAATATCGAATTTCACACAGATTCATTAAATCGTTACACGATTATCGAATTGATTAGCACTGATTATGCAGGTTTATTATCGAAAATTGGACAGGCATTTGTGCAACAAGATATTCATTTACACAGCGCAAAAATTAGCACCATTGGCAGTCGCGTTGAAGATACGTTTTATATCACCAACGCGGAACAACAACCCATTACTGACCTGCAAAAATTGGATGAAATCCGATTGGCGATATTGAAACAATTGGCAACGGTTTAACGTTCTTCTTTGTTGAGCAATCGGCGAATGTTACTTTCATGTCGCCATAATAAAAAGCCAGTCATGATTAACGCAGCACCCGTCAAAACGGGATCATCGGTTAAAAACCACGCACAAATTGGTGCTAGCGTTGATGCTATTAACGCGGCAAGTGATGAAATTTTGCTGAGTTTGTAAATGGCAAACCACGTTAATCCAAATGCGCCACCAACAAATAAATCAAAACCAATTAAAACGCCTGCCGATGTCGCTACGCCTTTGCCACCTTTGAAACCAAAAAATACGGGATATAAATGTCCCAAAAATGCAGCTAATCCTACAATTGCCCATAAAACAGACGGTGCGCCAATAAATTTAGCGATTAAAATGGGAATTAGTCCTTTCAAAAAATCGCCGAAAAATGTGATTGCTGCCGCTTTTTTACCCCCAATTCGCATCACATTCGTTGCGCCTGGATTGCCAGAACCTTGTTCACGCGGATCGGGCAACCCCATCAAACGGCACACGATAATCGCACTCGAAACTGACCCCAATAAATATGCAAATAAAACCAAAGAACTTAGAATCATTTTGACCTCATAAAAATTCGTGAAACTTGTAACTGTGCCGCCTTTGCGGCGATACTTACGCCCTTTTTAAACGCCATATCATAATCGGAAAATCAACAAATATGACAGACATCATTTTTTTACGCGATTTAAAAATCGACACACTAATCGGCATTTTCGATTGGGAACGCACCGCAAAACAAACGCTCATTTTTGATTTAGAAATGGCATTTGATTGCCAACCCGCTGCTGAATCCGATGTGATTGATGATGCGCTCAATTACAAAGCAGTTTATGAGCGATTGGTCGAATTCGTCGGACAAAGTGAATTCTTTTTAATTGAAAAACTCGCCGCTGAAATGATTCGAGTCATTCAAACCGAATTTGGCGTGTCGTGGGTAAAATTAACCGTTAACAAAAAAGGCGCGGTTGGCGCAGATATTAACGTCGGCGTGATTATGGAACGTGGAATTCGCTAATGCCGCAATGTTATGTCAGCGTCGGCAGCAACATCGACAAAGCCAAAAACATCGACGCGGGGTTGAATTCATTGCGCGAAATGTTTGGGGAATTAAGCGTTTCACCAATTTACGAAACGGCGGCGGTCGGTTTTGACGGTGACAATTTTTATAATTTAGTGGTGGGTTTTGAAAGCGATTTGTCAGTGCACGCGGTGTTTCAAATTTTGCGTGAATTGGAATTCAAACACGGGCGTTCGTCAAATAGTCAGAAGTTTTCACCGCGTAGTTTAGATTTAGATTTACTGCTTTATGGCGATGAAATTATTGATGACGGAATTCTGAAATTACCGCGTGATGACATTGAAAAATATGCTTTTGTGTTGCAACCGCTCGCCGATATTGCGCCTAATTTGATTCATCCAATTCACCAAAAAACCTATCGAAAAATGCTAAAATCGCTACCTTCGCAATTGCCCGAATAAACTATAGGAATGTTATGACTTTAAAAATTGTAGTGCCGCATCTTCCCGAATCCGTCAGCGACGCGACGCTTATTGCGTGGCACAAAAAAGTCGGCGATAGCGTGATGAAAAACGATAGCCTTGTCGATTTAGAAACCGACAAAGTGACGTTAGAAGTGGTCGCGCCAGAATCAGGCATTTTGCGTGAAATTCTTAAAACAAACGGCGCAATTGTGACGAGTGGCGAAGTGTTGGCGATGTTTGAAATCAAAAACATTCACATCGAAACGCCACAAATTTCAGACGAAAACGATGATTTTGAAAATCCGTTGACACCGTCGATTCGGCGTTTATTGCGTGAACATGATTTAGATGCAAACGAAATTATCGGCACAGGAAAAGATGGACGATTGACGAAAGCGGATGTTTTAGACGTGGTGAATCGACGCGCATTGCAAGAAGCCGAAGTGATTGCGCCCGTTGCAGAACCCGTCATTTCCGAACCGCTAAAAGAATTAGAGCCGTCCACGCCATTGGCAAATTTGCGTCCCGAACAACGTGTGCCGATGACACGATTACGCGCCAAAGTCGCGGAACGTTTGTTGCAAGCTCAACAAAATGCGGCGATGTTGACGACGTTCAACGAAGTGAATATGCAAAACGTGATGGATTTACGCAATCAATATAAAACCCGTTTTGAGCAAAAACATTCGGTGAAATTGGGCTTTATGTCGTTTTTTGTGAAAGCGTCAATTGAAGCGTTAAAACGTTTTCCCGTCATCAATGCGTCGATTGACGAAAACGATATTATTTATCACGGTTTTTACGATATTGGTATTGCGGTCAGCACCGAAAAAGGGCTGATTGTTCCCGTGTTGCGTGACGCAGATCAACTTGATTTTGCTGGCATTGAACAAAGCATTGTTGATTTTGGTGAAAAAACCCGCGCTGGTCGTTTGAGTTACGACGATTTGAAAGGCGGCACATTTACGATTACCAATGGCGGCGTGTTTGGTTCGATGTTGTCCACGCCAATTTTGAATCCGCCACAATCTGCGATTTTAGGAATGCACGCGATTAAAGAACGCGCCGTGGTTGAAAATGGGCAGATTGTGATTCGCCCAATTATGTATTTGGCGTTGTCTTACGACCATCGTTTAGTTGACGGACGTGACGCGGTACAGTTTTTAGTGACGATTAAAGAATGTTTGGAATCGCCTGCACATTTGTTGTTGAACATTTGACAAATTATTGTCATAACAGTAAGTTACACCTTTTTAATTACCTAATTACTCAAGAGTTTTGAATGAACGAATTTCCTAGAATTAGCCGCTTACCGCCCTACGTTTTCAACATTGTCAATGACTTAAAAGCCAAAGCGCGTGCCGCTGGCGAAGATATTATTGATTTTGGTATGGGAAATCCAGACCAAGCCACGCCGCAACACATTGTCGATAAGTTAATCGAGGCTGTACAACGTCCCGACACACATCGTTATTCGGTTTCGCGTGGCGTACCACGTTTGCGAAAAGCGATTTGTAATTGGTACAAAACCCGTTTTGATGTTGATTTGAATTTTGATACAGAAGCAATTGTCACGATTGGTTCAAAAGAAGGTTTAGCACATTTAGCGTTGGCAACTTTAGGACCTGGCGATGTGGTACTTGTGCCAAATCCTGCGTATCCAATTCACCCTTACGGCGTTGTGATTGCGGGCGCGGACGTGCGTCATGTGCCATTAGTTAAAGACGGCGATTTTTTTGAAGAACTGCAAAACGCCATCACAAATTGTTATCCAAAACCCAAAATGCTGATTTTAAATTTTCCTGGAAATCCAACCAGTGAATGCGTGGAATTAGACTTTTTTGAAAAAATTGTTGCTGTCGCGAAAGAACACAAAATTTGGGTGGTTCAGGATATTGCTTACGCAGACATCGTTTTTGATGGTTATAAAGCTCCATCAATTCTGCAAGTCGAAGGCGCGAAAGACGTGGCAGTCGAGTTTTTCTCTTTGTCGAAAAGTTACAATATGCCAGGTTGGCGTGTTGGTTTTATGTGCGGCAACAAAGAACTCGTTGCGGCATTATCACGCATCAAATCGTATTTAGATTACGGCACGTTTGCGCCGATTCAAATTGCGGCGATTGCGGCATTAGAAGGTCCTCAAGATTGTGTGATTGAAATCGCTGAAATGTACCAAAAACGCCGTGATGTTTTGTGTGAAGGTTTGAATGCGTTCGGTTGGGAAGTTGAAAAACCCAAAGCCACGATGTTCGTTTGGGCAAAAATTCCTGAAGCCTACGCGGCAATGGGGTCGCTCGAATTTTCTAAAAAATTATTGCTCGACGCGAAAGTTGCCGTTGCACCAGGTATTGGTTTTGGGCAATACGGCGACGACCACGTTCGGTTTGGTTTGATTGAAAACGAATTACGGACACGCCAAGCAGTTCGAGGGATTAAGGCAATGTTTAAAAAAGATGGAGTTATCTGATGAGTATTTTGACACTGACGGTTAAATTGCTTTTCGATCAAAGTCCAATGGCTGGAGACAAATGGAAAGGAACTATCGAAATCGATTCATCTTCGACGCTGGCAGATTTACATTCGGCTATTCAAGATGCTGTTGAATTTGAAGATGACCATTTATTTGAATTTTATATTGCCAAATCTCCAAGAGCTTACAACGACCGTATTCGGTTTATTGGTTATGACGATGACTTTAGTGATGATGAATATGGAAGTATTTTTGACACGAAAATCTCACAAATTTTTCCGTTAGAAACGAGTAAAAAGTTCTTTTATTGGTTCGATTTTGGAGATAACTGGATGTTTGAAATCTCAAAAGGTCGCAAAGCCGATAAAGACCCCGTAAAAGGCGAAGAATATCCACGATTGGTTGATGAGAAGGGCGTTAAACCCGTTCAATATCCAGATTATGACGATGAAGACATCGATGAAGAATAAAAAAGGAACAGCATGAAACCAGTAAAAGTAGGCATTTTAGGATTAGGCACCGTCGGTGGTGGCGCGGCAAAAGTTTTACAACGCAACGCAGCAGAAATCGCTCGTCGTGCAGGGCGTGAAATTATCATCACTCGTGCATCAGCCAGCGATTTAAGCAAACAGCGTTTGTGCGATACGTCAAAAATCGACATGACCACAAACGGTTTTGACATCATCAACGACCCCGAAATCGACATTATTGTTGAAACAATTGGCGGCGCGGGAATCGTGAAAGATATGGTTTTGCAAGCGATTGAAAACGGCAAACACGTTGTGACGGCAAACAAATCGCTCATCGCTTTGCACGGCAACGAAATTTTTGCCAAAGCCAGTGAAAAAGGCGTGATTGTGGCGTTTGAAGCGGCGGTTGCGGGCGGGATTCCGATTATCAAAGCAATTCGTGAAGGTTTGAGCGGCAATCAAATCGAATGGCTCGCTGGTATCATCAACGGCACGAGCAATTTTATTTTGACCGAAATGCGTGACAAAGGGCGTGATTTTGCCGACGTGTTAGCCGAAGCGCAGGCGTTAGGTTATGCCGAAGCTG
>JBAXMT010000081.1:0-8931 GCA_037134135.1 Methylococcaceae bacterium
CAGGCATGATACCAATTTTGCATTCATCTGGCGTGATAATTCCAGGGCAATTCGCACCAATCAACAACGATTTCGTGCCTTGCATCGCCGCTTTGACGCGCAACATTTGCAAGGTCGGAATGCCTTCGGTAATGCAAACGATCAATTCAATGCCCGCATCAACGGCTTCTAAAATCGCATCGGCAGCAAAAAAGGGTGGCACATAAATCACCGTTGCCGTCGCGCCCGTATTTTTCACTGCTTCGTCAACTGTATTGAAAACAGGTAATCCTAAATGCGTCGCGCCACCACGTTCAGGCGTTACACCACCGACTAATTTTGTGCCGTAATCGAGTGCTTGTTGAGAATGAAAAGTCCCTTGTTTGCCTGTGAAACCTTGGCAAATCACTTTCGTGTTTTTATCGACTAAAATGCTCATTCTGCTGCCTCCGCGAATGACACAACTTGTTCGGCAGCGTGATTTAAATCATTCGCAGCGTAAAGTTTTAACCCCGTATTCGTTAATAACGCCCTGCCCTGTTCGGCGTTCGTACCTTCTAAACGCACCACAACAGGCACATTGACTTCAATTTGCGCCATCGCGGCTAAAATTCCTTCAGCAATGATGTCGCATTTCACAATACCGCCGAAAATGTTCACTAAAACCGCTTTAACTGTGCCGTCCGCTAAAATCAATTTGAAGGCTTCGCACACTTTTTCGACATTTGTACCTCCGCCGACATCGAGAAAATTCGCAGGGAAACCGCCTTTTGATTTCACTAAATCCATTGTCGCCATTGCTAAACCCGCGCCATTCACCATGCAACCGATATTGCCATCAAGCGCAATGTAATTTAAGCCGAATTGTTGCGCTTCATTTTCTTTGGCTTCTTCTTGGCGAACATCACGCAACGCGAAAATATCCGAATGCAACGCCAGCGCATTGTCGTCGAAGTTAATTTTGGCATCGAGCGCGATTAACTCACCCGATTCTGTTTCGATTAACGGATTGATTTCAATTTGACTGGCATCTTTTGCCAAAAATAGCTCAACCATTCCACGCATAATCGTTTCAAGTTGCGCTTGTTGTGCGTGTTCAATTTCCAAGGCAGAAGCAATTTTGTCGTAATGAATGGCTTCTAAACCAGTGACAGGATGAATTGTGACCGAAACGATTTTCTCTGGCATTTCGTGTGCGACGGATTCAATGTCCATTCCACCTGCCGCCGATGCAACAAAAACTAAACATTCTGCGCTGCGATCAATTAACAAACTCAAATACAATTCGCGTTTAATTGGGTAAGTTTTTTCAATCAAAACTGAATCAATCGGCAAACCTGCTGGATCAGTTTGATTTGTGATTAAGCGAGTACCTAATAATTCGTGTGTAAATGTGGAAACGTCTTCAGGCGTTTTAGCAATTTTTACGCCACCGACTTTGCCGCGTCCACCCGCGTGAATTTGGGCTTTTACCACCCACGATTCGTGCGTTAATTCTTGGGCGATGTTTTCGGCTTCAATCGCGGTTGTCGCAACGCGACCTTCGGGAATTGGAATCGCGTAATTTTGAAACAATTGTTTCGCTTGATATTCGTGAATGTTCATTTAAATCCGTTATCGTTATTTATTACGAACCAACCGAATATAATTACCGCCGTAATTACTATTCACATAATTATCATAACCTTGATTGAAATTTACATACCAAACATAGCCACTGATTCCAGCGAAAGGCGATGATGACCAAAATGCTTTGGGCGTGCTATTTGGAAATACTTGTAAGTTGATTGATGGATTTACACATTGTTCTTCAACGAGTGATTTTAATTCCATTACAGTTGGCAAACGCCAATCGGTATATCCTTCAATTCCTGCGCCTTTGTTTAAATTTTTTACATAGTCAACGGCTTGTTCTAATGTGTAATTTTTGGTTTTACCAATACACGCAGAACCTGATTGACCTTCGCCGCATCTTTTCCACATTAAATTCGTTTTATTATCCGTAACAACATCTGTTGTATTATTTGTGAAACGCTCAGTCGGTGTGGTCGAAGGGATGTCTTTTTGGCAAATTTGCTGGTCAGCTAAAACGGGTAATGAAAAAATTAAAAAAAAGGCTAATAAATTTCTATTCATGGCTTTATAAGTTTAAAAATTGAAATGTCGTTTTTACCATAAATTTAAAATTTATGAAAAATTACCTCTCAAAATAGCATTTACACATAAAATAAACACTTCAAAATCAATCTTTGTCATAGAAAATCCGTGAGAATGACTACATTACTTAATGCTCAATCCACGGTTCAACTAAAATCCTATATAATGCTGCAGTATTTACAGCCGTCTTTTTGTTGATAAGCGGTGTTCAAACTTTCGGAGTTTTTCATGAATCAGGATTTAAAAAACTATCTCAGCACTTGCCAAGAACGTGTTGAAAATGCGTTACAAAAACGTTTGCCAAGTGACCACGTTTTACCACTACGTCTACATGAATCCATGCGTTACAGCGTTTTAAACGGTGGAAAACGGATGCGTCCAATGCTCACTTATGCCACTGGAAAAGTATTAGGGCTTTCACCCGATGAATTAGATGCGATTGCTTGCGCGGTTGAATGTATTCACGTTTATTCATTGATTCATGACGACTTACCCGCGATGGATGATGATGATTTACGTCGTGGAAAACCAACGTGTCATAAAGCCTTCGACGAGGCAACCGCAATTCTAGCGGGTGATGGGCTGCAAGCCTTCGCGTTTGAATTATTAGCGCACGATTCAACCATTACGGCGAGTGCAGAAAAACGTCTTGAAATGATTACTTGCCTTGCAAAAGCGAGTGGTTCACAAGGTATGGTCGGTGGTCAGGCAATTGATTTAGAATCCGTTGGCAAAATGCTTACGTTACCTGAACTTGAAAATATGCACATTCATAAAACAGGTGCATTGATTCGTGCTAGCGTCGTTTTAGCAACATTAGCAAGTAAAAATGTGGACGCAGAAACGGCAAAAAAACTCGATAATTACGCAAAATGTATCGGTTTATCCTTCCAAGTAAAAGACGATATTTTGGACGAAGAAAGTGACACTGAAACGCTTGGAAAAACTCAAGGCAAAGATAGAGACAATAACAAACCAACTTATCCCGCGCTTTTAGGATTAGCGGGTGCAAAAGAAAAAGCACAACATTTACATGAAAAAGCCTTAGAAAATCTTGCTCATTTTGGTGACGAAGCCAATTTATTACGCGAACTTTCGCTGTATATCATCCAACGTGACCATTAATCCAATTCACTCACGCCCCGCAATCAAGGAATTCAAAGCATCATGACTTATACGACCTACCCTTTGCTCGACAATATCAATTCGCCCACCGATGTTCGCAAACTCGAAAAAGACCAACTAAAACAGCTTTGCAAGGAAGTGCGCGAATTTTTAACAAAATCCGTCAGTGTATCGGGTGGTCATTTTTCGGCAGGATTGGGGACGGTTGAATTAACGGTGGCATTACATTATGTATTTGATACGCCGAGCGATAAATTAGTGTGGGATGTTGGGCATCAAGCGTATCCACATAAAATTTTGACAGGACGCAAAGATAAAATGACCACAATTCGCGCTAAAAATGGCGTGTCTGCGTTTCCGAACCGTGACGAAAGTGAATACGATGCGTTTGGTGTTGGGCATTCCAGCACGTCAATTAGTGCAGCATTAGGCATGGCGATTGCGGCGAATTTGAATGGTGATAATCGACAAATGGTCGCAATTATCGGTGATGGAAGTATCACGGGTGGCATGGCGTATGAAGCAATGAATCATGCGGGTTCGATTGATGCGAATTTGTTGGTGATTTTGAACGATAACGATATGTCAATTTCACCACCTGTTGGTGCGATGAGTAATTATTTAACCAAAATTTTATCGAGCCGTTTGTATTCGTCGATGCGCGAAGAAAGCAAAAAAGTGTTGAGTAAAATGCCAACAATGTGGGAATTGGCGCGACGCACCGAAGAACACATTAAAGGTATGGTGATTCCAGGGACGTTATTTGAGGAACTTGGTTTTAATTATATTGGTCCTATTGATGGGCATGATATTGAAATGCTAGTTTCAACGTTGGAAAATCTGAAACATATTAACGGTCCGCGTTTTTTGCATATTGTGACAAAAAAAGGCAAAGGTTATCCACCTGCTGAAAAAGATCCGTTGTCATATCACGGCGTTCCTGCGTTCGACCACACGCTAGATCATTTACCAAAATCCACACCATCACCACATCCAACATATACCGAAGTTTTTGGTCAATGGCTATGTGATATGGCAGCACAAGATTCACGCTTGTTAGGGATTACACCAGCGATGCGCGAAGGTTCGGGATTAGTACAATTTTCAGAACAATTTCCCGACCGTTATTTTGATGTTGCGATTGCTGAACAACACGCAGTCACTTTGGCAGCGGGTCAAGCGTGTGAAGGTGCAAAACCTGTGGTGGCAATTTACTCAACCTTTTTACAACGCGCCTATGACCAGTTAATTCATGATGTCGCATTACAAAATTTAGATGTACTTTTTGCGTTAGACCGTGCTGGATTAGTGGGACCTGATGGACCTACTCATGCGGGCAGTTTTGATTACAGTTATTTACGCTGTATTCCCAACATGATTGTGATGGCTCCTGCAGACGAAAACGAATGCCGCCAAATGCTCACCACAGGCTTTTTACATAACGGCACTGTGGCTGTTCGCTATCCACGCGGAAAAGGTTCAGGTGTAACGGTTGATCAAGCGTTAACAACCTTAGAAATCGGCAAAGCGGAAATTTGTCATACGGGCAGTCGAATCGCGTTTTTAGCGTGGGGAAGCATGGTTATTCCCGCATTACAAGTAGGTAAGCAACTCGCCGCCACCGTTGTAAATATGCGTTTTGTGAAACCTATTGATGAAACGTTAATTTTAGAACTTGCCAAAACTCACGATGTTTTTGTGACGATTGAAGAAAATGTTTTAGCGGGCGGCGTTGGCGAAGCAGTCAATCGTTTTCTGCAAGCTAATAAAATTCTGATGTCCGTTTTAAATTTAGGTCTGCCAGATTATTTTGTTGAGCAAGGTACACGCGAAGAATGTTTAGCAGAATGCGGTTTAGATTCGACAGGTATTTTAACGAGTGTTGAAGCATTTTGTGCATAACCCCCACTTTTATTCGTCATTGCAATTTCATTAAAAAACATGGGCTTGCCCATTTTAAATTCAAATTTTAGAGTAAATAAAGATGAGTAATAAACGATTTAGTATTAACGACCGAAAGTTAATTAACGGTCCTGTCAATAATTTGATGCAAATTCGACCTGTAAAATATGCGTGGGCGATGCAACTTTTAGAACAACAACAAAATAATGCGTGGGATCAACGAGAAGTCGATTTATCTGAAGATGCCAAACAATATGCAATGGGGCATTTAACCGATGGTAATTTAAATTCATACAAAAAAGCGTTGGCGTTTTTGAGTAATTTGGACGGCATTCAACTGAATAATTTAACCAAAAACATCGGCAAATATATTACGTCGCCCGAAGTGTCAATGTGTATCACACGCCAAGCGTGGGAAGAAGCGCAACACGTTTTGTCTTACGCGCAAATTATTGAATCTATTGGTTTTGACCCCGAAGAAATTTATTGGATGTTTGATACGGATCCTGTTTTAGCCGAAAAAAATGAATACATTACCCGCTCGTCAGAAATTTTAGGGACAGGCTTTTCAGAAGAAAATTTCGTTAAAGCAGTTGTCGCAAATATCGCGCTCGAAGGGATTTATTTCTTCAATGGTTTTTTGACTTTTTACACGTTGGAACGTCAAGGTTTGATGAAAAATAGCGCGAAAATGATTCAACTTATTCAAAAAGATGAGGAGGCTCATTTACATTTATTTATCAATATGTGGAAAACCTTGCGTCTTGAAATCCCGCACGTTTTCACTGACAAATTGATTGCAGAATGCCGTGAGTTAATTCAACTCGCCACGCAACACGAAATTGCATGGGGAAAATACATTATTGCAGATGGCGTTTTAGGTTTAACCGATACGATTATTGAAGGTTTTATTCAAAGTTTGGCGGATAAACGCCTTGATTCTATTGGTTTAGAGCCGATGTATAACGTAAAAAATCCTATTCCGTGGTTTGATGATGCAAGTAAAGTCAATTTGGGTGAAACCAATTTCTTTGAAGGTAAAAATGCCTCTTACGCGGCTGGTGGAAGTTTAGAATGGGATTGAAAATTCAAAACGGTCGAGTGATTGACGCAACGAATAATCTCGATGGCATTGCCGATATTTATATTCAAGATGGCAAAATCGTAGCGTTTAATGATGCGCCTTTGAATTTTCAAACTGATGAAATTATCGATGCGACTGGATCTTGTGTTTCCGCTGGTTTTGTAGATTTAAGCGTGCGTTTACAAAATGTAGTGAAAGAAAGTGCGGTTGCTGCCAGTTCGGGTATTACTACTTTTTGCGTGCAGCCTGATATTAAACCGATTATTGACACGCCCGAAGTCATCCAACATTTGAAAGAATTGGCGGAACTGGCGAATTATTCGCAAGTGCATTTCATTGGTGCGTTGACGCAAAAGCTCGAAGGCGTTGAATTGAGTTCGATGTTGTCGCTGAAACAAGCGGGTTGTATTGCAGTTAGTAACGGGAATTTTCCTGTCAAAAACTTGCTAATTATGCGTCGCGCAATGGAATATGCTGCCAGTCATGATTTGTTATTTATTTATCGCCCGAATGAATTTAGTTTGAGCAATGGCGGTTGCGCTCACGAAGGCGCAATGGCAACACGTTATGGTTTACCAAGTATTCCCGAAGCCGCTGAAACCATTGCGTTAGAACAATGTTTAGAACTTGCAGAATTAACAGGATGTCGCGTGCATTTTGGACAATTAAGTTCAAAACGTGCTGTGATTAAATTACAGCAAGCGAAAAAATACGGTTTGAATGTGACGGCAGACGTGTCGATGCACCAGTTGCATTTGACTGAAAACGACGTGATTCCGTTCGATAGTAATTATCACGTTGTGCCACCGTTTCGCAGTCGTAGTGATTTTCACGGCTTGCACTTGGGCTTGATTAACGGCACGCTTGACGCGATTTGCAGCGATCATCAACCTCATAATTTGGATTCTAAACTCGCCGCCTTTCCAGAAACAAAAGCGGGAATTTCATCGATGGAAACGCTGTTGCCGCTGTTGTTGAAATTGGTCTCTCAAAATGTAATTGATTTGGCACAAGGTTTGGCGTTGTTAAGTGCAAAACCCGCGAAAATTCTGGGCTTGAAAACAGGCGAGCTTTCAATCGGTTCACCTGCGGATATTTGTATTTTTAATCCGAAGTTGAAATGGCGCGTTGATGCTAAAAGTTGGCACAGCGAAGGCATTAACACGCCATTTTGGGGACAAACCTTGAAAGGGCGCGTTACCTATGCAATTCAAGCGGGCAACGTTATTTTCAAACGCGCTTAAACATCACGTCCCAAACACCATGCCCCAAACGAATTCCACGTTGCTCAAATTTTGTAAGTGGACGATATTCGGGGCGTTCGCAATACGTTTGTGTCGGACTTAAATTTTCAAAGTTCGACGCACGATTCAAAATTTCTAACATCCATTCGGCATAATTTTCCCAATCCGTCGCGGCGTGAAAATAACCATTCGGCATAATTTTTCGCGCTAATAATTCAACAAAACTATCCCGCACAATCCGTCGTTTAAAATGTTTCTTTTTATGCCACGGGTCGGGAAAAAATAAATGCAACCCAGCCAAACTTTCATTCGGTACACGCTGTTCTAAAATTTCAATTGCGTCGTGGCAATAAATTCGTATATTCGTGAGTTGCATTTCTTCAATCAACACCAACAAATGCCCGACACCTGGTCGATGAACTTCAATGCCGAGATAATTTTTATCAGGATTTTCAGCCGCCGTTTTTGCCAAACTGTCACCGTTACCAAACCCAATTTCAACTATTATTGGCGTGTCGTTTCCAAACACTTCGGCAAAATTAATTTCAATTTTTGGATCGAGGCAATAATGTTGGGCGTGATTTTCTAAAGCGAATTTTTGTCCATGTGTGATGCGACCTTTACGTTGAACGAAACTTTTAATGCGGGGCGGTTCAGTATTTTCAAATGTCATAAAATATAAAGTGATAAACGTAAAAAAGTGGCACTGCTAACTGTGTCGCCACAGCAGCAATGCCACCTTAAAATTCAGAGCAAAAACAAAATTTAGAGAATTAAATCATCTACTGTGAAGGTTTTCACCCCAGATAATTCGATTGCAAATTCTGGTTTAGTGTCGGCGTTTGTACTAACAAACAAAACTTTTAAGGCTGCATCAAACCAAACAGCACCTGTTGCATCATAACCGTTGATTAAATCAGTTTTTTCGATGAAAACTAATTCAAGCCCCTCTACAGTTGGTTCAACATTTGGTACTACTGGCGACACATTCGTTGTTGGCGTTGTTACAACGGGTACTACTGGCACAACAACTGGAGATGTAGTTACAGGTACTGGTGTAACTGTGTTCGCGCCAAATACTGAATTAAACGAATTTACCGAATATAACTGTGCATCTTGTGCTGGTGTTAAATCTGTTAAATGTACCGTTAAAACTTTACCTTGTGTGGCATACTGCAAATCAACAGTTCCATCAGTGAAATCACTATTTTTAACAGTAGGCGTTTGTCCTTCTGGGAAGGCAATAACATCGCCTTTGCTAAAATTCGCAATGTTGTAAGTGTAATCGCCTGCAGTCATTTTAAAATTAACATCTGCATCTTTTGCGTCGTAATTTCCAGCGGCTGCAACAGCAACAGGAGTTGTTATTACGCTGGCTTGAGAACTAGAAACAACAGTCACATCACCCGTTGAATTGGCAAATGCAGTCAAATCAATTTT
>JBAXMT010000082.1:0-8913 GCA_037134135.1 Methylococcaceae bacterium
CAACGTTTGGTAAGTTTTAGCGTTTTGAAATTAAACATGAATTACGGTTGTTTGCTTGTTGGATTCGCATTTGAAATCGGCTGATGTTCTGCTAATTTAAAGCCGCAATGATGCGTCATAATTTTCACAACGTGTTTAAAACGCGCGTCGCTGTCCATCGTTTCATCGGAATTCGACTGAATGCAGCGCAACACATTGGCTTCTGCATCAGCCGCCATGCCCATCGTGGTGAATTTCGTTTTTTTCGTCCCTGTCGTATCCACGCAAGTGTATGACGTTTCGGTAATCATCGCCGGCAATGGCTTTTTGAACTGTTCGATATTTTTGGCTTTTGAAATCGTTCCGGTGTGTTTCGCGAGAGTTTGCACATTTTCAAAACTGGTGCAGGGACTATTTCCAGCCAGCATTTCTTTTGGATTACCTGCACTTTTGTCCAACATTTCCAGACTGACTTCATCTATTTCAAACACCGAAACATTAGGTTGCGCGTCCTCCTTTTTGTCATTAGCAGGTTTATCGGTGGATTGAACTGTTCCAGTTGCTGTCACCGTTTCAATTTTTTCAAGGCTCGCAACGTCAAAATCATCAGCGTTTTCGTTCATTGAAATGACGATAATCACAATGGGCAACAAAAGAATCGCGATTTGCGCGAATAACACACCGTTTTTTCTAAAAAACTTTACAATTTTTTCTACAATCACGAGCAAATCCTCATTCCAATGTTTGAATTTTGTGGATAAAGTTATCAACCTGTTTCGCAAAATCACCAAACGTAATCAATTCGTTGTCCTTGTCGTCACCGAATAACAACGTAATCAACGGCTTTTTGTCGCGATTAAACACGCTGTCCCACAAGAAAAACATCAATTTGTTTTGAATGCTCGATTTTTGAATTTCGTCGTCGGTGATAAAAAAATGCCCAATTTGTTTATCTTCAATGCCGCGAATAGATTTGTGATTGCTTTTGATAAACGTATTCAATTTGCCGACAAATGTTTTCCATTCGTCACGATTTGCAAACGCCACGCCGTCGGCTGACACTTTGTTATCTGGGTCAACGTCGATAAATTCCCATTCCCAACGGCGTTTGAATGCGCTGTCCATGTAATAAATCGAACTGTCTGATGTGTTCATGCTGGCGAGAATCGACAAATTGGGCGGGATTTTTATCGTCCGATTTTCAAAATGACAGTTTAATTTTTTCTGCAACGTCGTCGCTTCAATTTCTTCGTCACCGAATTTGTACGTTTTTATTTTTTTCTGAACAATCGAATGCTCTTTCAAATCACACAATTCAAACAAACGATTAAAAATAATTTCATTCACGCTGACTTCATAACTCGACCAACCGTCAGGATTTCTATCAAGCAACTGAAAAATCGTGCCGAAAATCGCCGCCGAATTGCCACGATTGATTTCGTCAATCACGAGCGCAACTTTTTCACAAACGCTGTCGTTTTCTTGCGCGGCAATGATGTTTTTGTAGGCTTGCGAAAGAGCTTTTAAAAAATGTCCTTCGTAGAATTTATATTCCACATTGCCGCCAACCGTTATCGGCATCAATTTTCCGACAAAATCGCCGTAAGTGTATTCAGGGTGAAACACGGTTTTGATGACGTTGGCAGGCATTTTTTCAACATCAATCAATAATTCATACGGAATAATATGCTTGTCGATTTGGTAACTTTTGCCCGTTCCTGGGCTGCCGAATAGGATTTTTTGTTGGTAGGTTTTCATTTTGGTTTCTTTATGAATTGTATTTGTTTGAGGTAATTGTTTTTCCAGGCCAAGAATTTTCAACTTCCTCATTTTTTGTACACTATCTGGAATCTGAGTAAGGCAATTATTTCTCAAATTTAATTCTGATAGTTTTGTCAGATTCTTAATTGATTCAGGAATTTCTGTTAGTCGATTATTTCTCAAATGCAACGACACCAAATTGGTTAAATTCCCAATGGAATCTGGTAGTTCAGTTAATTGATTATTGTACAACTGTAGCGAAGTTAAATTTCTAAGATTACCAATGGAATCTGGTAGTTCAGTTAATTGATTATTGTACAACTGTAGCGAAGTTAAATTTCTAAGATTACCAATAGATTTCGGTAGTTTGGATAATTTATTTAAGCCTTCCTCTTCCCACCCTTCGTCATGATTTTGTAAATGTAATTCAATTAAGTTAACCAAATTTCCAATAGATTCAGGTAACTCTGTTAGCTGATTATTCTCTAAAAATAATTGCTTCAGATTGTGTAAATTGCCAATGGATTCGGGAATTCTGACTAGGTTATTTCCACACAAATTTAATTCAACTAAGTTAACCAAATTTCCAATAGATTCAGGGAGTACATTTAATTTGTTGTCTGCTAAAGTCAACTCAGAAAGATTTATTAGATTACAAATAGCTGATGGAATATCGGACAATTCATTGCAAAACAAACCTAATACATTAGTTTTAAAAAGCAGTTCTTTATCACGAGGAATCCCTCCCACATCACCAGCTTTGCAATTTTCAATGTTATTTTTATCAGCCCAGGCAATTATCTCATCCAAAAAATCGGTATTTTCTGGCATGGAAAAAACATTAACTTGTGGTTTATGTTTTGGTGTTGATTGTAAAAGGGGTAAATTTGATTTTTGTGCCATTTTTTATCCTTGTGAGTGGCTGTATTCAATCATAAAAAACTTTCATCACGAGCATGAAACAAATGAATTTCTTTCGGAAATTCGCCTTTCCAAGTGCGTGACAAGAAGCAAATCTCGTTATGATACTCAGACAAATATGAAACATAAGCGACGCATTCTAATTTTTGCTCGTTTGCCATTTCCAAAAGCGTGGTAAATGTTTCGCAATCTTGTGTTTTTAACGTGGGCGCGGCAAGACCAATAAAATAATTTCTAATAGCTTCATTCCTGCCCGATATTTGCGAACTGTCGTCATTATTTTCTAAAAAAGTTAAATCAAACTGACTGAAATCACTTGTCCAAATTGATTCATGGTGCGTTATAAGCTCAACATTTTTGAATGTAGAAACAGTCGGCGGATTGGTTAATCTTTTCATTTTCCAGCCAGTTATATTTTCTTTATCTGGCGATGAATGTTTTTGAAATGTTTTAACAAAATCGGTTGATTCAATCGGTTCTAAGGAAACAACATTAGCGAAATTTTGGTTGATTTGTTCATGTGCAAATAAACCGTGACTTGCAAAATACAAAAACTCATCAGCAAATAATGGCATGAGTTTGTATAAAAATGGCATTTCTCCACAGCATTCATAATTGCCACCTTCACTACAACCATCATTAATTATAACCAGAGCGTTAAGTTTAATCCCTAACCGCTGAAGTGTCCCGAGTAGCCTATTGTTATCAACTTTCAAACAAAAGACTTTTCCTATTTTTGTCGATTCACGAAATTCGTTTGAACACAAAATGACATTATCGAATTCCAAAGTTTGGAAATCGTCGTGATATTGGCACGAAGACGGATACAAAACTGTTGTTTCTGATTTGCTGATTGAACTTAATAATTCATCTAACAGCGTTTTTTGGCGAGTAATTTTATTTTGTTCCATTCTTAAAAATTGGGTCAATGCTTTGGTTGTTAAGCGTTCAACGGGTCTGTTCAATTGTTGAGCGAGTTCGCGGTATTGTTCTTCTAATTCGGGTGAAACGTTCAGCATGATTTTTCCTCGTGGGCTTGGATTTCTTTGCATTATTGCATTTTTTAATAAAAATCATCACGAGTTAAACCCGCCTGCTTGATTATTGATTGTAGCGTTCCGATTGGAATTTCTTTTTTAGGACTGGGAACAATAACGGTGTGATTTCCTTTGCAATACTTTTGATGACTACCTTTTTGGCTATTTTTGATAAAACCGTGAGCTAATAATACCGCGATAATTTCTCTCGATGACGGCAACTTAGGCATAAGAAAACTCGCCAACCATGAATTCACTAACTTCATGAAAGTTTTGCACTGCTTTTTCATCTTCCAAATACAACTCGGTTGCTTCTTTGAGATTCGCTAGGGCTTCGTCAATGGTTGAGCCAAAACTAGCAACTTCGATATTTAAACATTGTGAAACGTAGTAATCACCTTCGCGGTAAATAACATATTTTAAATTTTTCATATTAACTTCCTTTTGAATTGAGACAATTTTTTAATGATAAACGACGCTACGATGCCCGATTTCAACAACCAAAACAATCAATTCGCCGTCGTTGATTTGGCAAACCAATCGATAATCGCCGACACGATAACGCCACAAACCTTTTAAATCGCCTTGCAACGCTAAACCTTGAAGGCGTGGATTGTTTGTAATTATCAAATCGTCAACAAACGATTAAAGCAGCCACATTAGTATTCCTGAAAACCGCCCGTTTTTTTAAAAAAGCGGGCGGTTTTGTTTTTCATTTTCAAGTGGGAATAATAATTTATCACGGGTTTAAGATTCACGAAAAAGCTCACACATAAAAAAGGCACGAATCGATTCGTGCCTTTTTTGTTTTTAAAACCGCGAAATCCCGACCGCTTCACGCAGTTGAGCAATAAACGGCTGACTAATTGCGCGAGCTTTTGCTGCACCGATTTGTAATTGTTCTTCGATGTGATTCGGTTGCAACAATAATTCTTCGTAACGTTCCCGCGCCGGTGCGACTTCGGCATTCACTTTTTCAAACAAAATGGCTTTCATTTCGCCCCAGCCAATTCCATCCGCGTAACGTTGGCGAACGTCGGCAATTTCCTCGGCATTCGCAAACGCTTGAAAGGTGCTGAACAGCGTGCAATCGGCGGTATCTTTCGGTTCGTGCGGTTCGAGCGAATTGGTTTTAATCTTGTTAATCAGCTTTTTCAATTTCTTTTCGGGTTCAAACAACGGAATCGTGTTTTGATAACTTTTGCTCATTTTGCGCCCGTCCAAACCCGATAAAATCGCGCCTTTTTCATCAATCACCGCTTCCGGCAAAGTAAAATGTTCGCCATAAATATGGTTAAAACGTGCGCCAATATCCCGCGCCATTTCGATGTGTTGCAGCTGGTCTTTTCCGACGGGAACTTTGCTGGCGTTGAATAACAAAATATCTGCCGCCATCAAAATTGGGTAACTAAACAAACCCATCGTAATGCCTTTGTCGGCATCATTTTCTTCATTTTCCGCGACCGCCGCTTTATAAGCGTGCGAACGATTCATCAACCCTTTCGACGTGACGCAGGTCAATAACCACGTCAATTCTAAAATTTCTGGCACGTCAGATTGGCGATAAAATACGGCGTTATTTGTATCCAAACCCAACGCCAACCAGGTCGCGGCAATTTCCAAACTCGATTGACGAACGCGCTGTGGTTCTTGGCATTTAATCAGCGCGTGATAATCTGCCAAAAAATAAAACGGCGTGACGTTGGTATTTTGACTGAGGTTAATGGCGGGACGAATCGCGCCAACGTAATTGCCCAAATGCGGCGTGCCAGTCGTAGTGATTCCAGTTAAAACAATGTCTTTTTTCATGTAAAACGCTTAAAAGTGAAAAGGTAAAAATGTAGCTCGCCATTTTATAGTAAAATTTCGCGGATTCACCGTTTTAACACAGGAAAAATTAAATGAACCATAACGAAAAACGCGCTTATCTCCGCATCAGTATTGACAGTGAAATGCGCTATCGATTGGTTGATTCCCTCGAATTTTATTCAGCACAATGTTCATCATTAAGCGGAGCAGGCATCGCGTTTATCACGACGCAAAGGTGCGACGAAGGCAAAGCAATGGAAGTGTATATCAAAGCACCCAATACGATTACGCCTGCCTTTACGGCGTTTGTCGAAGTCGTGCGCGTCACAGAATTAGCCAATGGCGAATGTGAAATTGCCACCATCATCAAAACCATTAAGGGTTAAAAATGTTTACGATTACCAAAGAAGTATATTTTTGTTACGGGCATCGGTTGATGAATCACGGCGGAAAATGTCGGAATTTGCACGGGCATAGCGTCAAAGCGGCGATTTCGATTACGCATGAAAATTTGAACGATCAAGGCATGGTTTGCGACTTTTCGGACGTGAAAGAATGTGTCGAAAATTATGTAAATACGCATCTCGACCACAATTTTTTGCTGCACAAAGATGATCCAATTATTCCCGCGTTGATTCAAAATAACGAGCGATTTTTGGTTCTGGATGAACATCCCACCGCTGAAGTATTAAGCAAAATGATTTTCAAACATTTGCAAGCCAACGGTTTTCACGTCACCGAAGTCGCACTTTGGGAAACCGCCAGCGCGAGCGCGAGTTATCGGGAATAATTTCCTCAATAATCTGAACGCGCCACAACACACCCACTTTTTTAATCACTTTTATTTTTAAAAAACTTATGATTACTCACACTCCCCAAACAATTTACCGCGAAAATTACACCGTTCCTGCGTTTTTAATTCACGATGTAAAACTGCATTTTTCGCTCGATGCTGAAAATACCAAAGTGCTTTCGACGCTGACGTTGCAACGCAATTCTGAAAGTAACAATCAAGCGGCTGATTTGGTTTTACACGGTGAAAAATTGATTTTGAATCGTATCGTTTTGAACGAAAACGAACTTTTGCCAAACGATTACGCGCAAACCGCTGAAACGTTGACGATTTCAAATGTGCCGCAAGTTGAAACGTTCACGCTGATAATTGAAAACACCATCAATCCGAAAGAAAATACCGCGCTCGAAGGCTTGTATTTATCGAACGGAATGCTCTGCACGCAATGTGAAGCGGAAGGGTTTCGTAAAATCACTTATTTCCTCGACCGTCCCGACGTGATGACGAAATTTACCGTTACGATTGTGGCGGATAAAACCGAATTCCCCGTTTTGCTTTCAAACGGTAATAAAATCGCCAGCGGTAAATTTGAAAATAACCAACATTGGGTAACGTGGAACGACCCGTTTGCGAAACCGTGTTATTTGTTCGCGCTGGTTGCGGGTCAATTGGAATGCGTCGCCGACACATTTACCACGCAATCGGGACGTGAAATTGAGCTAGAAATTTTTATCGAAGCGCACGACAAAGATAAATGCGCTCACGCCATGCAATCGTTGAAACACGCCATGCGCTGGGATGAAGCGGTTTATGGACGTGAATACGATTTAGATTTGTACATGATTGTTGCCGTCAGCCATTTCAATATGGGCGCGATGGAAAACAAAGGCTTAAACGTGTTCAATACCAAATTCGTGTTGGCGCGACCTGATACCGCGACCGATTTTGATTATGAAGGAATCGAAGGTGTGATTGCCCACGAGTATTTTCACAACTGGACGGGCAACCGAATTACTTGCCGCGACTGGTTTCAATTGAGTTTAAAAGAAGGTTTTACCGTGTTTCGCGACCAAGAATTCACCGCCGACCGCGTGTCAAAATCAGTGAAACGGATTGAAGACGTTACGCAACTTCGCACGCGCCAATTTGCCGAAGATGCCAGCCCATTGGCGCATCCGATTCGCCCCGACGCTTACATTGAAATCAATAATTTCTACACGCTAACCGTTTATGAAAAAGGCGCGGAAGTCGTGCGAATGTTGCACACCTTGTTGGGCGTGGACGGTTTTAGACGCGGCAGCGATTTGTATTTTGAACGCCACGACGGGCAAGCGGTGACGTGTGACGATTTTGTCAACGCGATGCAAGACGCGAACGACGTGGATTTGAGCCAATTCCGTCGCTGGTATTCGCAAGCGGGAACGCCCGTTGTCAACGTTTCAACCCATTACGATTCAAGCGCAAAAACGTTCGCGCTGACCTTAAAACAACGTTATCCAAATCAAACTGAACCGTTGTTGATTCCGATTAAAATCGGTTTGTTGAATGCTGAAACGGGCGCAGATTTATTGCCCGAAACGTTATTGCAATTCAACGAAATTGAACAAACGTTCACGTTTGACGCGCTGGAATCCGCGCCGATTGTGTCGATGTTGCGCGGATTTTCTGCACCCGTGAATATTGAAATGCCACGCAGTTTGGACGAACTCGCCTTTTTGTTGCAACATGACAGCGATTCGTTTAATCGTTGGGACGCGGCGCAATCTGTGGCGGAACGCATTATTTTGGATTTGGTGAAATCCAAATCTTCTGACGTGAATCCGATTTTATTGGCGACGTTTGAAACTGTTTTGAATTCGCCGATTGACGATTTGGCGTATTTTTCGTTGTTGCTTTCATTGCCATCGGAAAATTATTTAGCCGAACGCATGACGATTGCCGATTTTGCAGGCATTCACACAGCGCGTGAATGCGTGTTGAAAACGTTGGCAGAAACGTTTCAAACGCAATTTAGCGCGATTTATGGGGCGAATCACAAAGACGAATCGGGCGATTTCAGCCCCGAAGCGATTGGTCGTCGTCGCGTGAAAAATGCCTGTTTGGCGTTTTTGAGTCGGTTAAAATCGCCTGAAAATCACACTTTGGCGCAATCGCAATTTGAAAATGCAAAAAATATGACTGACCAAATGTCAGCGTTGGTGGCGATTGTTCACAATAATCATGCGACAAAAACGGCGTGTTTAGAAAAATTCTATTCACAATGGCAAAATGAACCGCTCGTAATCGACAAATGGTTTGCGTTGCAAGCGAGCAGTCCAGCGGCGGATGCGTTTGAAACCGTGCAAGCTCTACGTTCACACGTCGCGTTTGATATGAAAAATCCAAATCGTGTTCGTTCATTGATTGGAGCATTTTCGCAAACAAACCCCGTTCATTTTCACGCGGCAAACGGTCAAGGTTATACGTTTTTAGCGGATGCAATTTTGGAACTCAACGCCATCAATCCACAAGTTGCGTCACGAATGGTTACGCCTTTGACTGCGTGGCGCAAAGTTGAGCCGTCGCGCCAAACGTTGATGAAAGCGCAATTGCAACGGATTATCGACACGAAAG
>JBAXMT010000083.1:0-8897 GCA_037134135.1 Methylococcaceae bacterium
TTCACATTTAGGCATGACGTTTCATCCTTCTTCTGATATTCGCTTGAATGACGAAGTAATCAATCGTCGGTGCAAACATATTGGAAAATAAAATGGCGAGCATAATGCCTTCAGGAAACGCAGGGTTCACGACGCGAATTAACACCGTCATTGCGCCAACCAATCCGCCGAATATCCAACGACCTTTGTCTGTCATTGCCGCGCTGACTGGATCTGTCGCCATATAAACCATGCCGAATGCAAAACCGCCAACCGTCAAATGCCAATACCAAGGCAACGCAAACATGTGGTTGGTGTCGCTGCCGATGAAGTTAAACATCAACGATGTCAACACCATGCCAGCAAATACGCCACCCATAATGCGATACGATGCAACGCGGGTGTAAAGTAAAAATGCTGCGCCAATTAAAATTGCTAACGTTGAGGTTTCGCCCAAACAACCAGGTTCAAAACCGAAGAAAGTTTGTAACCAGCTGTAATGTTCAGTCACTGCGCTCAAACCGCCGTCAGCCGCCAAACCTAATGGCGTTGCAGCGGTGTAACCATCAACAGCAACCCAAACTGAATCACCCGAAATTGAAGCGGGATATGCAAAATACAAAAACGCGCGACCCGTTAACGCTGGGTTTAAAAAGTTTTTGCCTGTGCCGCCGAAAACTTCTTTACCAATCACGATACCGAAAGAAATGCCTAACGCCACTTGCCACAAAGGCATATCGGGCGGCATGATTAACGTGTAAAGCATTGACGAAACTAAGAAACCTTCGTTGACTTCATGACCACGAACAGTTGCAAATAAAACTTCCCAAATGCCGCCAATCGCTAAAGTCGTCAAATAAATCGGTAAGAAATACAACGCGCCGTGCATCATATTTGAGAACGGATTCATCGTGCTGTAACCGAAAAGCGTCATCGGCAGACTGCGCCAATTATCAATCGTGCTAGTTCCCAAGGCTTCCATCGCTAAATTAGCTTGATAACCCGTGTTGTACATCGCCATCAACACACAGAACAACGTCGCAATCACAACGAAAGTCATGGTGCGTTTTAAATCGTTGCCGTCACGAACATGCGTTTTACCGCTGGTGACATCTGAAGGCGTATAAATGAACGTATCAACCATTTCGTACAAGCCGTAATAGCGTTCAAGTTTGCTGCCTTTTGCAAAATGCGGTTCTAAACTGTCTAAAAACTTTCTCGCCGACATTTAGCCCTCCTTTTCAATTTTGGTTAAATTCGCACGCAACACAGGCGCGAAATCATGCTTACCTGGATCAGCGAATGTGAACAATGACATATCTTCTTCGTCGAGTTCCAAACAACCGAGCAATTGCGCTTGATCTGAATCACCGATAACGAGTGATTTCAACAACGGTGTTGCCAAAATATCCATTGGCATCAATGTTTCATAAACGCCAACGGGTACGATGGCACGATTACTACCGTTTTTATCAGTGGTAAGCGGGTACAAACGTTCTTCTGCTTTATTCAAGAACGGAAGCGAGCCATTGTTTTTCTTGTCTACACTTGATGTATAAACGTTCATTGCTGAGTATTTCTTGCTACCTGCAACAATCCAGCCGAATAATTCACGCGCACGACCTTCTTGCAGAGCCGAAACTTGCAAGTGATATGCACCTAAATAATCGAATGCGCCATGTGCTTGGTGTCCGTAAAGAACTGAACCTGAAACAACGCGACTTTCTAAATCGTCAGCCAATTCGCCAGCCGTTAAATCACTCAAATTCGCGCCAACTCGTGTGCGAACCAAGCGTGGATTTTTAACGGTTGGACCTGAAAGCGCGACCACACGTTCAACGTTTAATTTTCCAGTCGTGAACAATGCACCGATTGCGATAACAGCTTGATAATCCAAATGCCACACGAATTTATTGATATTTACCGCGTCAATAAAATGAATGTGTGTGCTTGGTAAACCAGCAGGATGAACGCCACCGAATTCAGCAATCGTCACAGGCGCGTTGCCTGTTGGGATTTCTGCGCCAGTTGCTTTACAAACGTAGACTTTGCCTTCGATGAGTTTAGAAATAATTTCTAAACCGTTAGCAAAATCCGCTGCACGGTCAGCAATAATCACAGCTGGGTCAGCAGCTAATGGACGTGTATCGATTGCCGTCACAAAAATGGAATGTGCGTGCGAATCAATAGCTGGCACTTTGCCGTAAGGGCGCGTACGAAGCGTTGCCCACAAACCAGAAGCCACTAAATTGTCTTTGATTTGTTGTGCTGAGATATTTTCCAATTCTGTTGCATCGTATTTAGCAAAAGACACTTCGTCTTTGCCTTTGATTTCAATCTCAACCGATTGTAAAACTCGTTTATCACCACGATTGATGGCTTTAACAACGCCTGCGGCAGGTGAAGTGAAGTGAACGCCAGGATTTTTCTTGTCGCTGAAAAGAGGTTGACCAAGTTTTACCTTGTCCCCTTCGGCGACCAGCATGGTGGGTTTCATCCCGACATAATCTGACCCCAAAACGGCGACCGATTTAATTTCGTTCCCGTTTTCAATGGTTTGGCTAGGACTTCCCGTGATAGGAATATCTAACCCTTTTGTTATTGTAAATTGCATAATTGAAGGAAACTCCAAGCAAGTTGCAGAGGAATCTTCTATTTAAACTTTTGTGAAGGTAAAAATAGAAGGATGTAAAGACGTAAAACCGCGTTATTACACCATAAAAACAGTGGCTACTCAACTTGCAGCCGTCATGTAACACAATGGAATAACAGACAAAAACAAAGCGTATTTACTTTCATAAATACGCTTTGTTTTCAATGCAAAGAATTCATTTTAATCTAAACTTGAATCGCTATTGCTCGAATCTGAATGAATTGGATATGGATTTGAATGCGTTTCAAAAATAGGTTGTGGCGACGAATTTTCGACGTGTTGAGGTGTAAGCAAATTTAAATCAGGGGAATTATCAACCGATGTTGGTTTTTGGTAATCTGGATTACGCGGTTTACGGCGATTCGGTCCTCGTCGCAAATTGTTCCGATTATTATTTTTACGCGGTACAACTTCAGTCACACCATCGTCATTGACGCTGTCGAAATTAGGCTCCGTTGATATGTTTTCAGCGTTAATAACAGTGCTTTCCAACGGTGCAACAATGTTTTCATCATTCGCAGCAACAGCTTTTACACCACGTTGCTTTTGATTTCGATTATTTTTATTGCGGCGATTATTTTTACTTTTTGACACTTTTACGAATTCATTTGAAGTGCCAGCGGACTCATTGACATCGCTAAAATCATCGACGATTTCAGTGTCTGAAATCGATTTAGTTAATTTATTCCAAAAACGCTTAATCAAAATTGCCGCTTCATTTTTGTTCTGCATTGGTGCAGGTGAATCGTGTAAAAATTCAGTAATCGCTGGTTTAGCCGCTGCGGAGGTAGATTTAATTTGCTGAACAAAATCAGGAATACTAATTGATTCTGCTTTAATTTGAGAATAACTACTTTTTTCTTCGTGGTGATAACGCTCTCTAATTATTTCAATATCGTAAGACGGCGTTTCTAAGTGTTTACTAGGTAAAATCACAATGCCTACCTTTAAACGCTTTTCGATACGCTCAATTACGCTGCGCTTTTCGTTAAGCAAAAATGCGGCACATTCAATGGGCAAATGCGCGATGACTTTCTCTACGCCTCTTTTCATTGCATCTTCTTCAATAACACGCAACACGGATAATGCTACTGATTCCACGTTACGAATCATGCCTTGACCTTTACAGCGAGGACAAGGAAGCTGACTAGAATCACCTAATGACGGACGCATTCGTTGACGTGACATTTCCAATAAGCCAAAACGTGAAATTCGCCCAGTTTGAATTCTCGCCCGATCAATTTTAATGGCTTCACGCAAATGATTTTCGACTTGTCGCTGATGTTTTATGGATGCCATATCAATGTAATCAATAACAAATAATCCCCCCAAATCACGCAAACGTAATTGACGGGCGATTTCTTCAGTTGCTTCTAAATTGGTATTTAACGCAGTTTCTTCAATGTCGCTGCCTTTTGTCGCACGGGCAGAATTGATGTCGATAGAAGTTAACGCTTCGGTGTGATCTATCACAATCGAACCGCCAGAAGGTAATGACACTTCGCGGTTGTAAGCAATTTCGATTTGGGATTCGATGTGGTATTTATTAAATAACGGAATGGGATCTTTGTAGAGTCGAACTTTTGATAAAAAGCTAGGAATGACTTGCTTTAAAAAACTCTTGACCAGTTCAAATGCTTCTACATCGTCAATGAGAATTTCATCAATGTTAGTTCGTAAATGATCGCGTAATGCTCGAATAATAACGTTACTTTCTTGAAAAACTAAAAATGGTGCTGCCTTTTGTTGCGCTGAACGATCAATGGCATCCCATAATTGTAATAAATAATTTAAATCCCACTGCAATTCTTCAACATTTTTACCGCAGCCAGCCGTTCTGACAATCAATCCCATGTTTTCAGGAATTTCTAATGCGCCCATCGCGTCACGCAATTCATTTCGCGTTTCGCCTTCGATCCGCCGTGAAATACCGCCCGCTTTTGGATTATTCGGCATCAATACCAAATACGTTCCCGCTAAACTGATATAGGTTGTCAATGCCGCGCCTTTATTACCGCGCTCTTCTTTTTCGATTTGAACAATGACTTCTTGTCCAACACGAATTAAATCTTTTACACCACGACGCGGTAATGGTTTGCCATCTTTATCTTTAGTGTCAAAGTCGGAAATAGGTCGGCGATACAATGGCGCAATTTCTTTAAATGGTAAAAAACCATGTTTTTCCGCACCATAATTAACAAACGCAGCTTCTAAACTCGCTTCAACGTGCGTAATTGTTCCTTTGTAGATATTCGATTTTTTTTGTTCTTGAGATGGAACTTCAATATCAAAATCATAAAGTTTAGAACCATCAACTAACGCGACACGCAATTCTTCAGCTTGTGTGGCATTGATTAGCATTCTTTTCATGTATTTTTTTCCTTGTTGTGACCTGCGCTGCATTGGCGCGTGTGACTAAAAACTTGAGCGCATTGTTTGTATCTAGGCGGCTTATGTGTTGCTCTAATTAAAGAGGAAAACGAGGTTTTGTGCGGGTAGATAAGCGTTTTAGGTGATTAGTCTGGCGAAAGGTCAGGCAGGTATTTGAAAACGTTCGTCTTGGGTCGAACGGTAAACCCGAAATTCAGTTTGAGCTTTAGAGCGTCTCAAAGTCGCTATTTTAATCATCGCCAAAATGTTGCCGTTGTTTTAGCGGCGGCGATTTTCAAGTTCGATTAAAACGTCGCCACTATAACAATCTTATGGTTTTACTTCAATTTGAAGTTAGTTTATCGCGGCGGTTACAGTTAGAATAATGACCTATTTTACGTTACTTAACATTTCACGAGTTCACATGAAAAAAATCCCTCGCCTTACAGATGCGCGTCATTTCTTTAGTTTCGTTCTCTTTTTTTTACCTTCATTAGTTTTCGCGCAAGATACGACTAATCTGCAATTAGATTTGACGCATCATGTTGTGGGTTATTTGGCAGCGGCTTTAACGATTATTGCTTATATTGCCGCAATGTCTGAAGACGTTATTGCCTTAAAAAAATCTAAGCCGATGGTATTTAGCGCAGCATTGGTTTGGTTTGCTATCTGTATTTATTACGCGATGCACGGACAAGCAAAAGTTGCTTCGCTGGCTTTTGAAAGTAATTTATTGGCTTACATTGAATTATTGTTATTTATTTTAGTGTCCATGACCTATTTAAATACAATGACGGAACGAGGCATTTTTGACGGTTTGCGGATTTTATTACTCAATAAACAATACAGTTATCGGCAATTATTTTGGATTACTGGTTGGTTAGCATTTGTACTTTCAATGGTTATAAACGGACTTACTGTCGCTTTGTTAATGGGCGCAATTGTCGTCGCAGTAGGAAAAGACCAGCCTAAATTTATTGCTATTGCGTGCCTTAATGTTGTTATTGCTGCGAATGCGGGGGGAACAGTTAGTCCTTTAGGCGGTATTTCAACATTATTTGTTTGGCAGCATAAAATCCTGCATTTCTCCGAATTTTTTGCACTGATGATTCCTTGCGTCATTAACTTTTTAGTTCCCGCCAGCATGATGTATTTTTCTGTTCCAAAAGAAACGCCCAATGTTACTCAGCAAAAAATCTGGCTAAAAAGAGGAAGTAAACGCATTATTTTTTTATTTGTCCTAACGCTTGCCATAACAGTTTCATCAAATGTATTGCTTGAATTACCTCCTGCTGCTGGCATGATGGCTGGATTGGGTTTATTACAAATGTTTAGTTATTTTCTAGTGAAATCCGAAAAAGAAGAATTTGAGAACACGGCAAATGAAGTTGAAACATTCGATATTTTCAAAAGTATCGGTGATATTGATTGGGATACTTTATTATTTTTTTATGGCGCGATGATGATTATTGGTGCGGTTGGATTTGTGGGATATTTAGACACTATCGCGCATTTTTTGTTTGCAGAAATGAATGTCACAGTTGCGAACATTATGATTGGTTTATCGTCAGCGTTTGTTGATAACGGCACGTTAATGTTTGCCGTTTTAAGTATGCATCCCGACATTTCAGACGGACAATGGTTGCTATTAACTCTTACATTAGGCGTAGGCGGTAGCTTACTTTCTATTGGTTCTGCGCCTGGTGTTGGCTTACTTGGGCAAGTGAAAGAATATACTTTTGGCTTTCATTTACGTTGGATGCCAGCCATTTTATTGGGTTATTTTCTAAGTATCGCAGCTCATTTTTGGGTTAATGCGGTTAATTTTTAATTTTTTATCGGCTTTTTATGTCTTCAAATAATACAAAACAACTGAGCAAGAAACAGTACGCTACGTTAATTGCTGGCAGTATTGGTGTCGTTTTTGGCGACATCGGTACAAGTCCGTTGTATGCGGTTAAAGAAATTTTTCGAGAACATTTAACACTGGAAACTTCACATATTTTAGGCGTTTTATCACTTATTTTTTGGTCGCTGATGTTAGTGGTTGCGCTTAAATACGCCATCATCATTATGCGGGCAAATAACAAAGGCGAAGGCGGTGTGATGGCGTTGACCGCGTTAGCTTCATCAGCCACAAAAGATAATCCAAATAGAAAGAATATGATTGTTTTGATGGGGATTCTGGGCGCGACGTTATTTTATGGCGACAGCGTAATTACCCCTGCGATTTCGGTATTGAGTGCGGTAGAAGGTTTAGAAGTTATCGCGCCAACATTAGAGCATTTTGTTATTCCAATTACGCTATTTGTTTTGGCGTTATTATTTATGATGCAAGCACGAGGTACAGCAAAAATCGGCAAGATATTCGCGCCAGTGATGGTTTTTTGGTTTACCACGCTTGCGTTTTTGGGCGTGAATCAAATTATTGAGCAGCCACAAGTTTTAATGGCAATAAATCCCTATTACGCGATTCATTTGTTAAGTGAATTAGGCGTGAAAGGTTTTTTAATCATGGGTTCAGTTGTACTTGTTATGACGGGGGCAGAAGCCTTATATGCTGACATGGGGCATTTTGGTTTGAAGCCTATTCGTTATGCTTGGTTTGGATTTGTGTTTCCAGCGTTGCTGTGCAATTACTTCGGACAAGGTGCATTGTTATTGCAACATCCTGAAGCGATTGAAAACCCATTTTATTTACTTGCGCCCTCTTGGATGCTTTATCCAATGCTAGTTTTGTCAACATTTGCAACAGTGATTGCGTCGCAAGCGGTCATTTCGGGTGCATTCTCAATTACTAAACAAGCGATTCAATTGGGTTATTGCCCTCGTATGAATGTTACACATACATCGGATAGTGAAATCGGACAGATTTATGTTCCGACGGTAAATTGGATGCTGATGTTTTTTGTGATTATTCTCGTCCTTACATTTAAATCGTCTTCAAATTTAGCGTCAGCTTACGGTATTGCCGTGACGGGAACGATGATGATTGATACGATTTTATCATTCATTGTTATTCAGGCTTTGTGGCGGTGGCATCGTGTATTAAGTTATTCATTTTTAGGATTGTTTTTAGTCATTGATACAATTTTTCTTTCATCAAACAGTTTGAAAATTCTATCTGGTGGTTGGTTGCCATTGGTTGTGGGTGGTTGTTTATTTTTTCTTATGACGACATGGATTCAAGGACGCGCAGCTTTAGCAAAAGCTATCGACGACAAAAAAGTGTTATTTGAAGAATTAGAAGACAAAATGAATACACATGAATTAGTCACTGTTAAAGGTACAGCGATTTATTTAGCACGAAGCCTACACGGCATTCCACAAGTGTTATTGCACAATTTAGAACACAATCATGTTGTTCATGAGCGCGTTATTGTGTTGACGATTGTAACAACCGATGAACCATATATTGATGATGAAGAACAACAAATTAAAATTCGTCGATTTGGCAGTCAAAAACAGTTTTATCGCGTTAAATTATATTTTGGTTTTAAAGAAAGTCCTGATGTGCGTTATGCGTTGACGTTGGCAAACAAAAAAGGATTGGATATTGATTTAAATAACGTGTCGTTCTTTGTTGGCAATGAATACATCATGTTTAAACGCCAGAGTAAAATGGCAGTTTGGCGACGTGGGATTTTCCTCTTCTTGTTCAATAACGCGAGTAGCTCGATTGAGTTTTTCAAAATTCCAGTTGAAAAAGTAATTGAACTGGGTGTTCGCATTGAATTATGAAATGTAAATTCATAAAGCGATTGGCGAATTTGTTAGTTTTTTGGCTAAAGAAAAACAACCTAAGTTTGAAACTTAGGCTACAATAAGCCCGTCAGAAGACAGCTGTTGAGTTAAGAGATTCCTAGTTGTAGGTTGTCTGGTTATCAATGTTGTA
>JBAXMT010000084.1:0-8850 GCA_037134135.1 Methylococcaceae bacterium
GGTGTCCACGTCGTGATGAGGCTTACATTGGCGTGATGATTGACGATTTGATTACGCGCGGCACGCAAGAACCGTATCGAATGTTCACCAGCCGCGCCGAATATCGGTTGTTGTTGCGCGAAGATAATGCTGATTTGCGTTTGACTGAAAAAGGACGTGAATTGAATTTAGTTGATGATGAACGTTGGCAAGCGTTTGAAACGAAGCGTGAAAACATCGACAAATTACAAACCGCGTTAAAACAAAAATGGATTCACACCGACACCGAAAATGCCGCGCAAGTTGAAACTTTTTGGGGCAAAGCGTTAAACAAAGAAGCGAATTTAACCGAATTATTGCGTCGTCCCGAAGTGGATATTAAAAATTTGCTAACGTTTTTGGATGATGAAATTTTTGCAGAAGACGTGGCGGAACAAGTTGAAATTCAAGCGAAATATCAAGGTTATATCACGCGCCAACAAGCGGAAATTGATAAATCTTTGCGGCACGAACATTTAAAATTATCGGTAACTTTGGATTATAAAGAAGTTTCAGGTTTGTCGAACGAAGTGAGTGAAAAGTTGCAAAAACAACGTCCCGAAACTTTGGGGCAAGCCTCGCGAATGCAGGGAATTACGCCAGCGGCGATTTCGTTATTACTCGTTCATTTGAAAAAGAAAGCGGCTTAATTTTTAGGAAATTACCATGTTCATTTACAGCCAAAAAGACCTCAACACCATCGACCCCATTTTAGAGCCTTTGTTTGCCCGCGCCAAAGACCACGCGGCACAAACTGAACAACTCGCAATGGACGCAACCCGTTTAATGTCGGTGCGTCCCGACCAGTTTGAAATCAGCGCGAAACAACCGTTTTTCAAACGGCTTGCGGCAAATTTCACGGGTCAAACCGCCGCCAACGTCAATAATTTGTACGAAATGCAGCGCATCGGTTGGCGATATATTCAAATTCTCAACGAACGCGATTTGATGATGGCGCATTCGATGATTACCGTGAAAAATAATTTGATGACGCTCGCCGTCAAAGAAACCGAAACGCGCCAAATGTTGACCACAATGGCGAATAAAATTGCCGACCGTTTTGAAAAATTAGAAGAATCTGTCGGCAGAATTGAAGCGCAACAAAATATCCACAGTTGGCTGTTAACGCTCGACACTTACGATTATCCCGATAAATATCCTGAAAAATTGCGCTTGTTGCTCATCGTGAAAGAGTTTTTTCAACTCAAACAATCCAATTGGAATTTCACCGAAATTAAATATCTGCAAAAAGCTCTCAAAGAAGCCGAATTGCCGTGGCGCGAAGAAATTACCTTAGCCGATTTTATCGACGGTTTAATCGACGAAATCGAAGCCAAAGGCTTTCACGTCTACGACCAACTGATTGCGCTGAATGGCGCAAATGGGCGAATTGAACAGAAATTTATTTTAGAAAACATCTCCGCGCCCAGTCACAAATCCCTTTATAAAATCGCCGACAACTACGATGCCAGTAGCGATATGATTGATTTGCTCGCTGACCAATTGTCGATTAGTAAAAAAGACGCGATGAAAAAAGTGTTGCGTGGCTTTATCGAAAAAGAAGGCATCGACACCAAAATCAAAATTCCGATGCGTGATTTAGCCGTTGAGTTGCTGGGGTGTCATGGGTTGGTTTTGGGATTATGCTCTGCGCCAGTTCCAACAGAAAAACCTTCAATTCCAGCTCCAATTACACCAAAATCACCGTCTATTGCACCTTCAACAAAATCAACCCCCAGCATCGAATCAAAAAGAATTGGAAAATTTATTGTTCAAGATGGTATTGCCACTGATACTGAAACTGGTTTGACTTGGTTGAGATTTGACTTAGGACAAACATGGGATCAAGGAGTTTGCCTCGGATACACTAAAAAATATTATAGCTGGACAGAAATGTTTGAGGCGACAGATAGATTCAATAAAAATGGTGGTTATGGTGGCTTCACTGATTGGAAAGTACCTGCTATTGATGAACTAAAAACTTTGATTGATTATCAACTGGGTAAATCGAGACTATTTTCAAAAAATGACCCTTTTATCAATTTAAAAGTTTTTCCGTCTACTGGATTAGAATTTCTCGATAGTTATTGGTCGTTCTCAGATGCTGCTATTGTCTATTTTGGTAGTGGTAGCAGCGCAACAGCTGACAAGACTGGTAGCCTTTGTTGTGTTCGGTTGGTGCGTAGTTAATTTAACAAAATTTGAAAGGAGAAGAGTTATGGCTATTTTTAAAAAAATTGGCGATTTCATTACAAATTGGCTAGTTCTTGTTGCCTTAGTTTTGTTTTTTATCGTATTAGGAATTCTTGCATCATATTTTTACAAATACCCTATATCTGAGGATTTAGAACAATGGGGTCAGTTTGGAGATTATGTTGGTGGGGTTTTGAATCCATTGCTTAGTTTTTCTGCACTTATAGTTTTAGTCAGAACTTACTCGATGCAACGAGAAGAATTGAAAAACGTTAAAGAAACACAGAAAAAACAGCAGTTTGAAAATACATTTTTTGAGTTATTGAGAATTCATAATGAAAATTTGGAAGGTTTATTAAATTTGAATCATTCAGATGACTACGATAATTTTTTGAGCGAACTATCTAGTGAATTGTATATACGCCGAGACAAATATCTTCAATTAAGCGGCAAAGAGTATTTAAAAAAATCCTTAACAAACCTTACGGAACAAAAATCTCATGTTAAAAATCCGTTGGAGCATTATTTTAGGATTCTGTATCAATTATTAAAATTTATCGCTGTCAATGCGTCAGATGGAGCGATAAAACAATGTGAATCAAACAAATTAGAAGAAAATAAAAAACCTACCGATAGTGAAAAAACATATAGCAATGTAGTAAGAGCTTTGTTACCAGATACTTTGATAAAGTTAATTGCTATTTATGCTTGTCGGGAAAAGGTAGATGGAAGTTATTACATATTCAGATTACTTATCGAACGTTATTCATTTTTTGAAAACCATGTGTTTGAAGAAAAGGATAATTGTGTGATTTCTGGATGTTGGGAGTTTTATGATGCCTTGGCATTTGGCGAATTAAAAATGGAGCATGAATAATGTCGATAATTTTAGGTGTTTATTAGCGAATTCAAATTTTTTCAATTCAACGGAGTTTCTTCGATATGTCCATCAAATGCCCAACGTGCCAGCAAGCGGTTTTGAGAGTTTTTAAATGTGATTTTTGTGGTGAGATTCGCTGTGATGCCACTTTTTCAAATGCGGGAAAAGGCGCGTGCGGCACGCAATATAGTCCTTCGGGTAAAGCCCAAGCCGCTGTGGTAGGTCATAAATGTTATCAATGCGGCAAGGGTAAATATCTCAAGATGTGATTTTGAAAAGGGAGAATGAATGATACAAACGATTACTTTCACAGCGAACGACCAAATCGGGCAGTTGTTACACGCCATTGCCACAGAAAATAACAAACCAACCAGTGAAGTGATTGCAGATTCGTTGCGTTATTATTCTGAAATGCTGCAAAAAAGAAAATGGCAACAGCAAATCAAACACGCTTCGAGTTTGGTGGCGCAACAAAGTTTAGAAATGAATCAATTGTTAGAAGCGAGTAATGCCGATGGGCTTTAAACGCGGTGATGTGCATTTGGTCAATTTCAATCCGTCAAAAGGAACGGAAGCGGGAAAAATTCGCCCCGCGCTGATTTTACAAACTGACGATTTAAACGACGTGAATCATCCCAGCTCAATTGTGATTCCATTCACAACGCAAGTTATCGCCAATGCAAAACCGTTAAGATTCAACATTGCGCCGCGTGATGCGTTAAAACAATCTTCAGATTTGATGCTAGACCAACCGCGTGCCATTGATAATCAGCGTATTACGTCCGAGCCGTTGACTTCACTTTCTGAGTTTGAAATGGCAACAGTTGAACGCTACATGAAAATTATTCTTGGGTTTGAAATGTGATTTTGAAAATGGAGAATGATGGAGAATGAATGATGCAAACGATTACTTTCACAACGAATGAAACAACGGGAGAAATGTCATGGCAATAAAAAGCACTGCGTTTGGACGAACGGAATTAAGTGGCAAAGATGCCGCTCGATTTATTCAACACATGAACGAAGATAAACCAACCGACAAAATAAAATTGGCTCTTGAAAGAGGACGCGAAGTTTTAGCAATGGTGGATGCTTATCGTGTCGCGCCTAAAAATAATTCATGAAATTAGGCGTTGATTACATTACGCGCTCACTTTTAGACGGTGATGATGTAAAAGGTTTTAAAGCGGGACACCAAGATTTTCAACCGCTTAAAACTTTTCTACAAAATCATGCCGTTGAATTTCAAGCCGCGTCGATTGCCCAAACTTATGTCGCAGTTTTGGCAGGCACAAATAAAGTAATTGGTTTTATCACGTTAACTTGTAGTGAAATTGACTTAAAAGACGGTTATGAATTGGTCGATTGTGAATATGCCAATCGATACGATTCATTACCTGCGATAAAAATTGCAAGATTGGCAATTGATTCACGATATAGAAAACAAGGAATTGGTGAAAAGTTGGTTGATTTAGCGATTGTTATCGTTATTGAGCGAATCGCTCCACAAATTGGTTGTCGTTTTTTAATCACTGACGCGAAACAACCTGCTGTGAATTTTTACGAAAAACAAGGCTTCACTTTGTTAGACACTGAAGATAATCGAGTAAGCGAAAATCCAATTATGTTTATGGATTTGAAAAGGGAGAATGAATGATGCCAGAAATTAGTCGATTTTTTGGAGTGATTATTACGATGTACTGGAATGACCATAACCCGCCACATTTTCATGCTAAATACGGCGAGCATGAAATGTTGATTGGTTTAAATGGCGTGGTGATTGAAGGGAAAATACCACGCCGAGCGTTGTCGATGGTCTTGGAATGGTTAGCGTTGCATCGAGATGAATTGTTTGAAAACTGGACACGATGCAAAGAAAGAAAACCGCTATTAAACATTGAACCGTTGGATTGAAAACCATGTTGCACGTTAACCAAGTTAAATACCTCAATGATTATCGCGTGTGGTTATCGTTTGATAATGGTGAAAGTGGCGAAGTTGATTTGTTTGTTGAATTATGGGGCGAAATGTTTGAGCCGCTAAAAGATAAAAACTTATTCGCAACGGTGAAATTAGACGACACGTTACAGACAATTACCTGGCAAAACGGGGCGGATTTCGCGCCTGAATTTTTACTTGAGTTGATTAAAAACAATTCAAATCACGCTTATTAAACGAGGAAAAATGATGACAACTGAAACAATGACAAGCACCGAAGCAAAACTTGAATTGATGATGCTGAATGCAGACACGAACAATCTGGATTGGACGGATATGTTGACGCTCTTACATTCAAGAGGTGCGCCGCTGGAATTGGTGACACGCATGGAAGAACTTTGGGACGTGACCAAAGTTGTAGCTGGAAAGGTGGTCAATATCGGGCGCGTGATTTTGCTGCAAATTTGGGAATTTGTGAAAGCAAATTCAACTATGATTTTAGGTGCTGTAATTGGCGCGGCAATTGGTTCGTTGGTTAATATGATTCCATTTATTGGTCAATTTCTTGCGCCGATTGCAATGGCGATTGGTACAACGGTCGGTGCCTTAGCAGGTCATCGTTTGGATAAAGTGGCAAACGGTGAATTTGTCAGCGGTTCAATTTTTGAAGATTTAATCACGGCGGCAAAACGATTTTTTCAGTTTATTATTGATATATTTTGGGCGTTGAAAGACGAGTATTTTGCGAATGGTTTCTCATAATGGCTGACGAAAATGAAATGACACAAAACACACCAAAAAAATCAGACTACATTAAAACCTATTTGGAAACGAAAAAGACTGATATTGCAGGTGTTGTAGGTGGCGCGGGTAGTACGATTTTAGGCGGGGTTGCAGGTTGGCTCGGAGCAACACCAATTGCGGGCTGGTTTGGGGCTAATGTTATTACGACTTCAGGTCTTGGAACAGCTTTAAATTTACTACCAGTAGGAGTGTTGAAGTTTGCAGGAATTACGTCTGTCGTTACAGTTACAACGCCAGTTACTTGGGTAGTTGGCAGCGTTGCTACTTGTGCATCAATTGGATTTGGCATTTACAAGTTAGCACATAGTGGTGGAATAAATGACGAAAGAAGACGCAAGCTGGGCAAAGAATTACTCATCAAATTGCAAAAAATTCGTGAACAAAAATTCATCACGCAATCATTTGATTCTGAAAATATAGCTGTCAATTCTTCGGTAAAGATTGAAGAAATTTCGATGTTATTTCACGAACTTTCAAAAAAAAGCGAGACAAAATTCGCAAAAGTTATAACCCATGTTCAGAATTTGAAAAGCGAACAATTGCCGATTGTTGTGACACTATTTCACGAGCTTGCTAAGGAAGGCGGAATAAAACTTGAAAAGGTGGCGACGTATGTTGAGAATTTGAAAAGTGGACGGTTGCCAATTGACGTGGCAATTAACATTTTGAATGAACACGGCAAAGAATTAGTTAATCCGTCGTTAAATCCGAATGCAGATGTCGATGTAGAATTAAGCAAAGCCGCTTCTGCGCGAGCGTTCACCGCAATGAATAAAGGTGTTGCAAATACTGACGAACCAAGCGAATCGTTTTTAAACACCATGCAAAATCGTTTTGGTGTTGAACGTGGACGAGCGGTGGAATTGTATCGTGACGCGCCACTTGATCCGAATCCCAAAGAAACCGCGCAACAATTGGGACAAATTTTCAGTAGTGAAGTGATTGGTGCGGCGTTTGAAGCATTAGCCGATACGGCTAAAAGTATGCAACAAGGACAAGCGGCATTTGTGCGATTTTTGGAAGTGTCGGCAGTTTTGGATGGGATATTTGATGAGACAATCGGAACAATGGAAAAAGATATTAGTTTGCACGCGGCGATTGGGCGGTTATAACTTATGAACTCAGAAGAAAAATTATTACGCGACGGTTTAACCGCGCTCAACTTTTCGACCGACGATGACAAAGTCGCGAAATTATTGGCGTTCATTACGTTAATCGAAAAATGGAACAAAGCCTACAACCTTACCGCGATTCGGCGACGTGACGAAATGGTGAATTTGCATTTGCTCGACAGCGTGGCGATTTTGCCGCATTTGGAAGGCAACCGAATGGTTGACGTGGGAACGGGCGCGGGTTTACCGAGTATTCCATTGGCGATTTATCGTCCCGATATTGAATTTCAATTGATTGACAGTAACGCGAAAAAAACTCGTTTTGTGCAACAAGCCATTTTGGAATTGAAATTGCCGAACGTGAAAGTCACGCACACTCGCGTCGAGGATTTTCAGCCAGAACAATTATTCGATACGGTTTTGACACGAGCTTTTGCGAGTTTGCCGGAGATTATCGAATTGACGCAGCATTTAATTTCTGAAAATGGCACGTTGCTTTGCATGAAAGGGCAAACTCCCGCTGAAGAACTTGCTGCTGTAAATGGACAAACCACGCTGATTTCGATTAACGTACCGCACATTGAAGCCGAGCGGTGCTTGGTAAAGATTACACATTTGAGAAATTAAGGAAATATCGTGGGAAAAATTATTGCCGTTACCAATCAAAAAGGTAGCACAGGTAAAATAGAGTGTTTTGCTGGTAAATTTAGATCCACAAGGTAACACTAGTGTGGCTGATGGGTGATAAATCCACTTTTCGACTGCTAAATATAGCCCCGCGAAAATCATAAACGATTTTTCATTTTTATCACGCATAAAAAAGCCCCACTTTGCTGTGATGCAAGTCGGGGCTTTTTTCATTGTGCCAAATAATTGAAAGAGGGCAAATAAAAACTGCCGTCATGTGTATAGTGATTGTAAATATCAACCAGGTAAATCACATTTTCGCCTTGCTGCCACTGAAAATGCAAAACAACATCTGACGTGTTTTATATTTTGAATGTACTTGCTGATAAATCGGAATACCGATGTGGTAATGCCACAAATTATTTTCTTTCGTGTAAATGTAATTTGGATTTGAAATTTTTAAGCCAGACCACGAAGGCGTAATTTTTCCATCGTATTTTGCAAAATCAGAAAGCCCGTGTTGTTCAAATGTTTCGATGAAATCAAGAATTTTGTCTTGTTGATTTTTAGGATAGTTTTTGAATTCAATTGCAAATTGTTTGCAAAATTCGACGCGATAAAATCCCACAGTTATTTGCTATGTTCTAACAAAAACTTTCGTTTTTCTTCACGAGTTAAACCATCTGGCAATTCTATTGTTTCCATAGATAAAGCGCGTTCCATTCTGGCTTTATCAAATTCACCCACAGCAAAGTGAGTTGTTTGTTTTAATGGTTTTTTTGCAGCAGAAGTACCTGCAAATGACAAGGTTGCAAAATTCATAAATCACCCATAATTAGAAAATTTAAACTGGCTTGCATCTTAAACGAAATTGTAAAATTTGAACAAATAAAAAGTCCCGATTTGCTGTGATGCAAGTCGGGGCTTTTTATCGTTAAAAATTCACTGGCAAAATGGCACTCTTGCGCTATCATCTTGCACATTGAACAACAGGAATTAAATAAAATGAAATTCATTTGGGATGAAAGCAAAAATGCCACAAACAAAATCAAGCATGGTGTTGATTTTGAAACGGCAAAATTTGTTTTCGACGATCCGTTACACATCAGCATTCAAGACCGACACGAAAATGGCGAAGAACGTTGGCAAACGCTAGGATTGGTCAATAATGTTGTGGTGCTTTTGGTTGCTCACAGCATTATCGAAGAAAATAACACCGAAATTATTCGCATCATTTCCGCTCGAAAAGCCACAAAACATGAGAGAAATCATTATGAA
>JBAXMT010000085.1:0-8736 GCA_037134135.1 Methylococcaceae bacterium
GCATCACGCGCATTAACCGCTAAATTTGTCAAAATTTGGTGTAAATCAATCGCATCAATTTGGATAATCTCGTCACATTCAAGCTGCATTTTAATTTCAACTCGACTGGTCAACGCAGGTTTTAACATTTCCAAAACTTCTTGAATGACTAATTTCGTTGGCTTTATTTCCATTTGTTTTTTTTGTGTATCTTGACGGCAATACGTCAGCATTTTGTTAATTAACTCTTTTGCGCGATTCCCTGCCAAATCAACTTGTTTAACATTATTTTCGATTTCATCTCGTAATGCTTTGTCCTGAATATCTGCACTCGCGTATTGTGTCATTTCGTTAAAACCTAACATACAACACAAAATGTTGTTGAAATCGTGAGCAATCCCCGAAGTTAATCGCCCAATACTTTCTAACTTTTGCATGTGATTGACTTGCTGATTCAAAACATTATTTTTTTCATAAGATTGCGTTAATTCAGTCAAGCGAATTTCTTCTTCGGTAATATCTCGCCATTCCGCAACTGACCCTAATCGTCCACCATTTCCATCAAAAATTGGACTCGCTTTGATATTCATAATGTGACCGCCCAACGGCATATTCACTTCGACAGTTGATTCAAAAGTCGCCAGCAATTCTTTTTGGTACGCAGAATTTTTATGAAATGAATCAATGCTTGTTCCTACTAAAGTTTCAACGTTAAACATCGGTAAATCGTGTTGGATACTCGCTTCAATTTTGTTAAATAATTGCACCGCCGAAGAATTCACATAAAGCACAATACGATTATTGTCAGCAATCGTCACGCCTGTACTAAGATTGTCGATACCGACTTTGAACTGCAACAATTTAGTCGTTAATTTTTGTTTCGCAATATGTCTCGCATGAAGCTCTTTATTGGCAATATCCAATTCCACCGCACGCGCTTCTTTTTCAGCAATTTCAATTTTTAACTTCTCATTAATGAGAATTAAATTTTCGGCATATCTCAGATTTTCCTCTAACGCGATTTTCAATTTAATATGATTTCTTACTCGCGCTTTGACAATGCTGGGACGAAATGGTTTACGAAGATAATCGATTGCGCCTTGCTCAAAGCCAAAAACTTCAGATTCATCGGAGAGAGAGGCTGTGATAAAAACAACGGGGATTTTATTGGTCAGTGGATTGGATTGTAATTTTTGGCACACTTCATAGCCACTCATATCGGGCATTACAACGTCCAATATAATTAAATCTGGTTGATTTTCTAATGCTAATTCCAATGCCCTTTTTCCATCTGTCGCAAACGAAATATCGTATTCACTACTCAACATATCAGCCAGCACTCGAATGTTGAATAAAATGTCATCGACAATCAGTATCGAACAAAGTTTTTCAGAATTTATAACGTCCATATATATTTTAAATTGTCTAAAAATGAAGAATTAAATGCCCGCCAATGTGAAAAACCATTGTTGAATAAAATACAACGGATAATCCAGCACGACATTTAGCACTTTTGTGTAAAGCAAAACCAGCAAAATAATAAAACCAAAACGCTCAAGTTTGTTGAATTGCCACGCCCAATAGCTTGGCAAAATACCCGATAAAATTCGACTTCCATCGAGCGGTGGAATCGGCAACATATTCAGCAACATCAACACAAGGTTAATCGAAATGCCTGCGATGCCTGTATAAATGAGCGGCATTGCAATGGCTTCATTATCCACACCAACTGTGACACCAATTCGAGCAATCAACGCCCAACCAATCGCCATCAACAAATTCGATGCAGGTCCTGCGAGCGCGACGATTGCCATATCTTGACGTGGTTTTTTAAAATGTCGTGGATCAACAGGCACAGGTTTTGCCCAACCAAAAATAAAGCCTGTTCCTGTAATCAATAATAATGTTGGCAAAATTATTGTTCCAACCAAATCAATATGTTTTAGTGGATTTAGTGTTAAACGCCCTAAATGTGCAGCCGTATTATCACCATATTTTTTCGCTACCCAACCGTGCGCGACTTCATGCACCGTAATCGCAAAAATCACGGGCAAAATCCACACTGCAATCCGTTGTATTAACGTTAAATTATCCATCGTAATTTTCTCTCAATTCAATGTTGGCGCAATGCCTTTGCCTTGACGCACAATGATGCAATTTCCAGCCGTGCAATCAATAATCGTCGTTGGCTGATATTCGATTTCACCTGCGTCGATAATCAAATCCACCAAATCATCTAATCGCTGACGAATATCGTAAGGGTCAGACAAAGCATCAGTATCAGGTGGCAAAATTAGTGTGGTTGACATTAACGGTTCGTCTAATTCTTCAACTAATTTTTGAGCAATCGCATTTTTAGGAATGCACACACCAATCGTTTTTTTCTTCGGGTGTTGTAATCGACGCGGCACTTCTTTTGTCGCTTCAAGAATAAATGTAAACGCATCAGGTGTAAGCGATTTAATCAAACGAAAAGCCTCGTTATTGATTTTGCTGAAATTAGAAACTTGCGTTAAATCTTTACAAACGAGAGTGAAATTATGTTTTTCATCTAATCGACGAATTTGCCGAATTCTATCTAACGCATTTTTATCGTCCAAATGACACGCTAAGGCATAAGCTGAATCGGTAGGATAAACAATAACACCGCCGTCACGAATAATTTCAACGGCACGGTGAATCAATCGTAATTGCGGGTTTTCGGGGTGAACTTCAAGATAATGAGCCATAAGTTTTATGTATTTAACGTAAAAAAAAATGGGTATTATAGCGATTAACCAAAATACCACGCATTTAAACCGTCACCCCACAGCATCGCAATCCAACCCGCCATTGCCAAATAAGGACCAAATGGAATCGGCGTTTCACGTTGTTGTTTATTGAGTGAAATTAACGTCATGCCAATCGTTGCCCCAACCAATGAAGATAATAAAATAATCAATCCCAAATACTGCCAGCCAAACCACGCGCCCAACATTGCCAATAATTTAAAATCGCCCTGCCCCATGCCTTCTTTGCCAGTAAATAATTTGAAACCGTGATACACCGTCCACAACAACAAATATCCGCCAGCCGCACCGATGATGCTGGTTGAACTATCCGTAAAAATACCGAATAAGCTCAAAATTAACCCCAACCACACCATCGGAAATAAAATGACATCTGGTAATAATTGATGGTCTAAATCAATGCCGCTCAACGCAATTAACACCCACGTTAACACTAATCCCGCTGCTGCTTGTTCACCATAACCAAAATGCCACGCCACCATCATTGATGCGATTGCGGTGAATAATTCCACTGTCGGATAACGTATCGAAATCGGCGTTTTACAATTTGCACATTTGCCGCGTAGCCACAAATAACTCAACACTGGGATATTTTGTCGCGCCAAAATGTGCGCTTGGCAATGTGGACAATGTGACGATGGCAACGCAAGATTAAACGTGTCAGTCGGCACATCATTTTCGAGTTTCAAATACTCTAAACAATCGCTGCGCCATTGTCGCTGCATCATCAATGGCAAACGATAAATCACCACATTTAAAAAACTACCTACCAATAAACCCACAATTCCCATCAACACGGTGAATGTGAGTGGCGTGGTTAATAAGGTTAAATCCTTAAACATTTCCATCAATGTATCGCCGAGCCAAGTTTGAAAATTGGCAAATACATCGCCACAATTAGACCACCTACTAAAACACCCAATACCATCATAATCATTGGCTCCATTAAACTGCTCAAATTATCGACCATATTATCAACTTCTTCTTCGTAAAAATCGGCGACCTTTGAAAGCATCGCATCTAACGCGCCAGATTCCTCACCAATTTGCACCATTTGTTGAACCATGTGCGGAAACAAACCTGATTCTTTAATGGCAAAGGTAAGACGTTGACCAACGGCTACTTCGTCTCGAATGTGTAAAACAGCGGCTTCGTAAACACGATTCCCACACGTTCCCGCACACGATTCCAACGCTTCCACCAATGGCACGCCTGCTGCTGACATCGTTGCTAATGTGCGTGAAAATCGAGCAATAGCGGATTTGTTGATAATCACGCCAACCACTGAAACGTTCAACAATGTTTTATCGATAAAGTAATTGAATGGTTCAGATGTGCGTTTGAAAAACTTAAATATGTAAAACGCTGCCGTTAAAATTGCCGCAATCACCCACCAATAGGCTTGCATCCACTTTGACATCGCAATCACCATTTTGGTAAATACAGGCAAATCAGCACCAAAACTTTTAAATAAATCTTCAAATACGGGGACGACGAAAACCAATAAAACAGCTGTCACAATAAAGGCAATCATCACCACCGCGACAGGATATGTCAGAGCTTTTTTGATTTTCTTTTTCATGGATTCGCTTTTTTCTTTATATACGGCAATTTTGTCTAACAGTGATTCCAAAACACCAGCACGCTCGCCCGCTTCAACAAGATTGCAAAATAATTCATCAAATTGATCTGGATGTTTACGCAATGCTTGGGTCAAACTGTCACCGCTTTCCACGTCGTTTTTAATGGTTAAAAGTAGGCTTCGCATACTTAGATTTTCATGTCCTTGTCCAACAATATCCAAGGCTTGAACAACAGGGACACCAGCGTTCAACATTGTCGCCAACTGTCGCGCAAAAATAGCAATGTCTGCTGCGGTAATACTTTGAACGCGTTTAGTAAAAAGCGATGGTGATTTCTTTCTGAAACGGGTGACAGTAATGCCTTGTCGGCGTAAATCAATGCGTGCTGCGTTTTCGTCAATCGCGGTGATTTCTCCCGTGGCTTTTCGTCGAAGTTTATCCTTACCAACCCATGTAAATTCGATTTCTTTTGCGGGTAATTTTTTCAATTGTGCCATTCAAATACCTGTTAATGTTCAGTCGTCACGCGATCAATTTCTTCAAAACTTGTGATACCCAAACGTACTTTGTTTAAACCAGAAGCGCGTAAATCGTTAATTCCTTCAGAAGCGGCTTGTTCTGCAAGTTGCATAGCGTTTCCACCTTGTAAAATTAACGCACGCATTTTTTCACTTAATGTCATTACTTGATAAATGCCAACACGCCCTTTATAACCGTGACTGCATAATTCACAGCCACCCGCTTTAAAAAGTCTTAATTGCCCAATTTCTTCAACTTTAAAACCTGCGCCCAATAAAAAATCCTTAGAATAATCAGCTGGGATTTTACAATGTTCGCAAAGTCGTCTTGCCAATCGTTGCGCCATAATTAACACCACGGCAGATACGATATTAAATGCAGGAATTCCCATTTGCATCAATCGATTTAAAGTTTGCGGTGCATCGTTTGTATGCAAAGTAGATAACACTAAATGTCCTGTTTGCGCGGCTTTAACCGCAATTTCGGCGGTTTCAAAATCCCGAATCTCACCCACCATAATAATGTCAGGATCTTGTCGCAAAAAAGCACGCAACGCTGATGCGAATGTTAATCCCGCTTTCGGATTTACGTTTACTTGATTGATGCCTTCAACTGTGATTTCGACAGGATCTTCAGCCGTAGAAATGTTACGTTCTGGTGTATTGAGAATGTTAAGTCCTGTATATAACGACACTGTTTTACCGCTTCCTGTTGGTCCTGTAACTAATACCATGCCATAGGGTTTGTTAATCGCGTCTAAAAATAACTTTTGTTGTTCTGGTTCAAAGCCTAATTTCTCAATGCCTAATTGGGCGTTGGTGGGATCTAAAATTCGCAACACCACTTTTTCACCAAATAACGTCGGGCAAGTATTTACCCGAAAATCAATGGCGCGAGTTTTAGATAAAATCATTTTGATACGTCCATCTTGTGGCACACGCCGTTCTGCAATGTCCATTTTTGACATGACTTTGATACGCGACACGATTCGATTTGCAATGCTAGCGGGAGGCGACGCGATTTCATGCAACATTCCATCAGAGCGATAACGAATACGAAACACTTTTTCATACGGTTCAAGGTGAATATCGGACACGCCCGTTTTAATCGCATCTAATAAAATTTTATTTACAAAACGGACAATCGGCGCGTCTTCTGTATCACTTGTGGGAGAAGTCGAATTACCTTCATCATCGCCACCGCTAATATCCAAATTGTCCAAATCTGAATCCAGAAAATTATTCATTGATTCAGCCGCTTCAAGTAACGTATTAATGACTTTATGTAGCTTGTGTTCTTCGACTAAAATTGGTTCTGGATTAAGGCGGCTATTGAATTTTATTTCGTCAAAGCCTTGAAAACTACGCGGATCAGAAATGGCTACAAATAACGTCATTCCTCGCTTGTGCAGTGGCAACACATTGTATTTTTGAATGAGCGTGTTATTAACCAATTCCAACGGCAACGTTTTTACGTTGATAGTGCCTAAATCAAAAAACGGCACACCAAACTCAATTGAAATTTTTGATGCAATGACTGTCGAATTAACAAATTTGTTGGTTACTAAATAGTTAATCAGTGACACGCCTTTTTTTTGCGAATCTTGATAATGCTTTTGAGCATCAGCGGCGGTTAAAAAACCTTCCTTTATAAGATTATTGATTAAGCTATTAAATTGTAAATCGTTCGCGGTAGCCATAATGTCGCTCTAAAAGTAGGAATGATAATAAAAATTCTATCATCAATCGCTACATGACACAGTGTCATGCGTTAAAATTAGTCCAATGAAAACTTCAAATTATCAGGCGTGTCCTGAATGTGATTTATTAGTGCGATGCGGTTCAGCCGTTGTCGGCGAAAAAGAGCATTGTCCACGTTGCCATTATTTATTACATCGTCCACGCGCTCAAAGTGTTGTCCGCACATTTGCATTATCGTTAACAGGATTGTGTTTGCTTTTACCTGCGAATTTATTGCCAATTGTTGGCATTAAAATTTTAGGCAGTTCACATGACGGCACGTTATTAAGCGGCGTAATGACTTTGTTCAACGAAGGAATGTGGGGCGTAGCGATATTAGTTTTGTTATCGAGTATTTTATTTCCGATGTTGAGTATTTTGTTATCGCTGCTGATTAGTGGACATTTATATTTTAATCGCCCGAATCGTTATTTGAGTGAATGGTTACGCACGCTACAACATATTGATGAATGGGCAATGCTGGAAGTTTATTTGCTTGGCATTATTGTCGCCTGTGTGAAACTAGCCTCGATGGCAGAATTGAAATTTGGTTTAGGTTTAACGGCATTTGTGTTGCTGTTATTGGTGACAGTGACGTTAGCGAGTAATTTCGATAGCACTTTATTTTGGCAACAAATTGAACGGTTAAATACGCATGAAAAGAAATAGCACCGCATTAACACAAGGCTTAGTGCGTTGTCATGATTGTGGCAAATTAGATAAAACCGACGTTATTTTGTGTACTCGTTGCGGTAATTATTTACACGCTCGTTTACCTTACAGTTTTCAACGTACATTAGCGTTATTACTGAGTAGTTTCGCGTTATATATTCCCGCGAATTTATTCCCAATAATGACAGTTACAAAATTAAATGTAGGTGAACCGCACACAATTTTAGGTGGCATCATCGCGTTGATTCACAGCGATATGTTACCGATTGCGATGTTAGTTTTGGTCGCGAGTATTTTAGTGCCGTTATTAAAATTGTTGGGCTTGAGTTTATTATTGTTGTGCGTGCATTTTCGGTGGCAAGTGAACGCAAAACGCTGGACGCAAATGTATCGAATAATTTTATTTGTAGGACGTTGGTCAATGTTGGATATTTTTATGATTTCGATTTTAGTATCGTTAGTAAATTTGGGTAGTGTTGCACAGGTAATTGCGGGTTCGGCGGCAACCGCGTTTGGTGCTGTAGTTGTATTAACAATGTTTGCGGCAAAAAGTTTTGATCCCCGTTTGATTTGGGATGTGCAAGATTGAAAATGAATCATAAACAACAAAAAACCAAAGCGGCTATCTTTTCAAAACCGACACTTAATTCGATTGAGTAGACAGATATTGAAAGTTTAATTTACGCATTGGGTGGCGACATCAAACAAAATAAAGGCTCAAGAGTGCGAATAGATTTGAAAGGTCATTCGCTTAACATTCATTCACCGCATCCACAAAAAGAAGTAAAACAATATGCTGTAAAGTTGTTGTGTGAATTTTTAGAAAAGGCAGGTTTTAGTCATGATGTATAAAAACTATGAAGCACAAATCAGTTACAGCGAAGAAGATGAAATTTTCTTTGGTCGTGTCGTCAATCTCGAGCGAGACATGATTGCATTTGATGGCGTATCCGTTGAAGAATTAAAGCAATCGTTTCACGCTGCTATTGAAGAATATCTACAAGACTGCAAAGAAATAGGTAAAAAACCTGAAAAGCCTTTTTTGCCAAAAGTCTCACAACAATTGAACTACGCCAATTTTTCGCCTGCAATGTAATTATCATGAATAAACTCCTACTCGGTGACAACTTAGACATCAACGGAATCTAAAATGAACACACAAATAGCCTCAAGTCATACCGCAAACTACGAAGCTAAAATGGTTTTAAAGCGTCTAGGATTAAGTCAAAAAAAAGCGATTGCTTTATTTTTTGAAGAAATTGCACATAGGCAAGATTTACCATTTTCCTTGCCAAATCTCACAAAAGAAAAACAATTAACCGTTAATGTTTCTGTGTATGAAGGGATTTGGACAGCAGAATGTGATGCGCTCGGTTTAGTCACAGAAGCACAAAGTTATGAAGAACTCACCTGTCGCGCTTTAGAAATTGCGCCTGAACTTGCCGAATTAAATAA
>JBAXMT010000086.1:0-8731 GCA_037134135.1 Methylococcaceae bacterium
TGGCAATTCCACTCACTACTTTTTGCATCTGCACCACATTGCCATTCACCAGAAGTTGGAGCCGTTGAATTTTCTGTTTGAATTGAAACAGGTCGTAGATTTTCAACTTCTTTGACAATCACTTTTTCAATCGGCGGTGGCGCGATAATCGGTTCAACTTGTTTTTCAATTTCAATTGGTGCCGTTGTTTCAGCCGTTTTTTGAACAGCTATTGGTTCAGGCGTAATAATCGGAGTTTCAATTTGAGTGGTTGGTACAGGTTCAACAGATTTTGTGTCTCCACTACAAACCCATTCTTTTCCGTCTTTACTTTGTTCGCAATTCCACGCCGAAGCATTTGTCGCAGCTTCGCTGGCATAGGATAAGGTAGATAATAAAAGTAAGAATAAAGGTCGTTGCATAGAGGGGATTTAAGTCTAAATAGCTAAGTGATGATAGAATGCAGGAGTGCTTTTGAGCGGCATTTTAACCTATTTTGACCACTGCATTCTAACTAAACAACATGATTTTAAATGATTTGAGAATAATAACGTTGCTAGATTGGCTCGAAAACGATTGTCTTTTTAATGTAGAGAATTGTGAATCCGCTTCAAATGATGCGAGTTTTCGGCGATATTTTCGTGTAACGATTGACGGTGAAACCTTCATTGCAATGGATGCGCCGCCTGATAAAGAAGATATTGCACCCTTTATGCGGATTGCAAATTTGTTTAAACAAGCCAATGTGAACACGCCTAAATTATTGCAACATAACGCAGCGGACGGTTTTCTTTTATTAGAAGATTTTGGTTCGCAATGGTTGCTTGATAAATTGAATAACGACACCGCAACCGAACTTTATGGACGTGCATTACACGATTTGTTGCCATTACATACGCATAAAAATTTGTTGAATGCCGATTTACCAAGTTACGACGAAACATTATTGCGTCGTGAAATGGCGTTATTTGAAGAATGGTTTGTCGAACAATTTTTAGATTCTGAATTGCCGCCAAATGTGTGGGAAAACGTGCAACGTATTTTGATTGATTCCGCGTTGGAGCAACCTACCGTTTGTGTACATCGAGATTATCATTCGCGTAATTTAATGGTTTTGCCAAATGGTGAATTGGGAGTTCTGGATTTTCAAGATGCGGTTTTGGGCGCGTTGACGTATGACATCGTTTCATTATTGCGTGATTGTTATATCGACTGGTCGGATGAACAAATTGAAATGTGGTTGCGTGATTATTTTGAGCAATTACAAACAGCAAACATGGTTGAATGTGATTTCATAAAATTTAAACGCTGGTTTGATTTAATGGGAATGCAGCGACATTTAAAAGTGTGTGGTATTTTTGCGCGATTGCATTTGCGTGATGAAAAATCAGAGTATTTAAAATCCATTCCACGCACGTTGAATTACATTATCAAAGTGTGTGGCGCGTATTCAGAATTGAGCGAATTCCAACAGTTTTTAGAACAACAAATTTTTCCTGAATGGCAAAAACAATTTTCACTTTTAGGGCAATGAAATGAGTAATACGTTAATGCAACTCGCGCAGGTTTTAGAACAGCGCAAAGAACAAACAGCTGACAAATCTTACGTTGCCAGTTTATATGAAAAAGGTTTGAATTCGATTTTGAAAAAAATTGGTGAAGAAGCCGCCGAAGTGATTATTGCTGCAAAAGACGGTGATGCAGAGCAAATTATTTATGAAACCGCTGATTTATGGTTTCACTGTATGGTTTTATTAGCACAACAAGGTTTGAATCCTAGTGATGTTTTAAATGAATTAAATCGCCGTTTTGGCTTATCGGGTTTAGATGAAAAAGCCCAACGTGAACAATAGAGGAGAAAAAAATGCACTTTAGCGTGATGCAATTAGCCTTGATTTTAGGCATTATCATTTTGTTATTTGGTACCAAAAAATTAACTAATGTTGGTGGTGATGTCGGCGCAGCAATTCGCAATTTTCGTTCTGAAATGAAAAGAGGACAAGGCGAATCTGACGAAATACACGAAGACGACAAAGATAAAATCATCGAAGGTGAAACGGCAAAACCTACCGCTGCGCCTTATAAGTTCAAGAAAAAAGACGACGCGAAATGAGTGTAAAAAAACGCTTAATCATTGCGATTACTGGCGCGACTGGGGCAATTTATGGCGTGCGAATGTTGCAAGTTTTACAAACGCAACCTGAATGGGAAACGCATTTAGTTATTTCGTCTGCGGGTTTGGTAAATCTAAAACATGAACTTGATATGACACGCGATGATTTAAGCGCGTTAGCCGACGTGACACACGGCATTCATGATATTGCAGCGACGATTGCGAGTGGTGGTTTTAAAACAGAAGGCATGATTATCGCGCCATGTTCTATGAAAACCTTGGCAGCCGTCGCACATGGTTTTGGTGATAATTTAATTTCCCGTGGCGCAGATGTCGTGTTGAAAGAACGTCGTCGATTGGTGATGATGCCACGCGAAACACCGTTGCATTTAGTACATATTCGGAACATGGGTATCGTTACGGAAATGGGCGGGATTATGTTTCCACCGATGCCAGCGTTTTACAGTAAAACCGATTCATTGATGGCAATGGTAAATGAAACAGTCGGACGGATTTTAGATATGTTTGGCGTAGATGTAACGGGACTTTATACACCGTGGGAAGGTTTGTGATAAAGGTTATAGTTTTTGCAGAAAAATAAAATATCAGATTTTCGCGCTTTGATTTATCTAGCTTTCAGAGCATCAATAAAAGTAGTAACACCTACCCATGTGACTAAAAACTTATGAGTAATCACGACGAAATTAACAACAAAGAAACCATTTTAAATGTGCGTGGTGTATTAGCGCGGCATCGTTTAGTTGAAGAATTGGTGCGAAAACAAAATTTAGTGGAGTTACAACGTCTACTTGATCAACTCGATGCACAGTCGATGGCACAAATGCTCGAAATCTTTTCGCCTGAAGATAGACAAATTATTTGGGATTTAATTGCCGAACCACAAAAAGAAGAAATTTTGATTGTGATGCCTTATGACACGCGGGTTGAATTGGCAGCAGATTTTCGGGCGCGTAATCGAAATATGGTGATTCGGATTTTCGATTTACACGAAGGTTTATTACGACAAATTCCTATCGAAACGAAAGCGGATTTGGCACACGCGAAACCCATTTGGATTGATTTGGTTATGCCCGAAGATGAACATTTAAATTGGGCGCGAGATTTATTTGATGTTGATTTACCGAATCCTAAAGAATTAACCGATTTAGAAACAAGTGCGCGATTTTACGTTGAAGATAATGGCGAAGTGCATTTACATTCTGATTTTTTACTTGATCGCAAAGATGCGTCACGCAACATTGCGGTGGCGTTTGTATTAAAAAAAGATATTTTATTTTCAGTTCGTAGTGAAGAATTACCCGCTTTTCGATTGCAACGTTTACGCGCACGCGCTGAATCCGATTACATTTCAAACGCGAAAGATTTGCTACTTGATTTGTATGCTGCCGATGTTGAGTATTCTGCGAATGCGCTCGAAGATATTTACATGGAATTAGAAGGCGTGGGGCGACAAGTTTTTAAATCGTATATGACCGACGAAGAAGCGGCAAAAATTCTGGCGGCTATCGCCGAAGAAGAAGATTTAAACGGACGAATTCGACGCAATGTCTTAGATACACGGCGGGCGTTATCGTTTTTAATGCGTGGAAAATTTTTATCTGAAACTCAACATGAGGATGTACGCGAAATTTTGCGTGACATTGAATCGCTTGATGGTCACACGTCATTTTTGGTAAATAAAATTAACTTTCAAATGGATGCGACGGTCGGTTTTATTAACGTAAATCAAAATAAAGATTTGAAGCGTTTGACGGTAATTAGTTTGGTTTTTATGCCATTGAATGTGATTGCAGGAATTGGTGGGATGTCAGAGTTTTCGATGATGACAGCAGGTATTCCTTGGCAAATGGCATACAGTGGTTTGTTAACAGGATTGGCGTTTGTATCGTGGCTGACATTTATGGGCGTGCAGTTTTTTGAACGCCGTAAAATTCGACGCTTATCAATGGCAAGTCGTACAAATCATAAAATTCAAACTCGATGAATGTCTGGTTAATCGTCGCTACATCAGGACGAATGCTTTCACAAGCCGCGCGGCATGAAGGTTTTGATGTATTGGTAATTGATTGTTTTGCAGATATTGATACTTCACGTTATGCTCAAAAAGTAGTGCGTGTTGATTCGCTTTCGATTGCAAATTTAACGACTGCTTTGAGTGAATTTAATGGTTATAAAATCGCTGGTGTAGTTTATGGCAGCGGTTTTGAAACGTATATTGAGAGTCTGTATTTTTTAGAAAATCGTTTTAATATCGCGGGAAATTCTGCTACTGTTTTTGAACGTGTGCAAAATAAACAAACATTTTTTGCGGCATTAGATTCACTAAAAATCCCCTATCCTGAAACACATTTCTTTTGTCCAAACGAAGCGGGAAATTGGCTTTCTAAACCACTTCACGGTCAAGGTGGTGTTGGCATCAACTCACAACAAAAAGATATTTATTGGCAACGTTTTTATGATGAGCAAGCGGGTTCGGTTTTATTTTTAGCGAACGGTGAAATTGCGACAATTATTGGTTTTAATACACAATGGACGCGAGATGATTTTTTGTTTTCAGGTATTTCAAATCACAGTAATTTGAACGATTTGCAAAAAACGCAGATTTATTCGTGGCTACAATCCATCGTTGTGCATTTCAATTTACGCGGATTAAATTCATTGGATTTTATACAAACTGAAAATGAAATTTTTGTTTTGGAAGTCAATCCACGTCCGTCTGCAAGTATGCAACTTTATAACGCATCATTGTTTAAAGCACATTTGACGCTAAAAATGGAACTTTCTCGAATAATAGATTTTTCTGTGTATCAAATTATTTACGCTTCTCAGACAATCATCATTCCAAAAAATTTTGTGTGGTTAGAATCTTGTCAAGATTTGCCACTCGATGGCGTGATAATTCGCAAAAAACAGCCTATTTGCAGTATGATTGCGTCTGAAAAAACATCTAACCAAGCATTAAAAATGCTAAAAATTAACATTCAAAAATTAGAAGGAAATTTAACGATGAAACAAGCTAGTGTGAATAAACTTACCCAACCTTTAGTTCAGGAACTTATCGAAAATGCGGCAAAGTTGCGTGTTGGCATTGAAGTTTTGGAAAATGGTTGCACAGTAATTGATGCAGGAATTAAACACACGGGGGGATTAGAAGCAGGACGAATTATTGCTGAAATTTGTTTAGGTGGTATGGGAACCGTCACGATTTCACACAGTTCGTACACCACGAATTGGCCTTTATCGGTAAATGTTCACACAGGTAATCCTGTTTTAGGTTGTTTGGGTAGTCAATATGCGGGCTGGAGCTTATCGCACGAAAAATACTATGCGCTTGGTTCAGGTCCAGCGCGTGCAATGGCGACTAAACAAAAAGAAGGGCAAACAATTCCAGTTGAAGAACTGTATCAAGAATTGGCGTATCACGACGAAGCAGATGCAGCGACACTGGTGATTGAAAACGATGCAATTCCACCCCTTGCAATTATTGAAAAAGTAGCTGCCGCGTGTGGTATTTCACCAGCGAAATTAACGATTATTGTTACACCAACCAGTAGTTTAGCGGGTGGTGTTCAAGTTGTGGCACGAGTTTTAGAAGTGGCTATGCACAAAGCTCACGCGTTACATTTTCCATTAGAAAACATTGTTGATGGTTCAGGTTCTGCGCCAATTTGCCCACCACATCCAAACTTTGTAAAAGCAATGGGACGAACTAATGACGCAATTTTATTTGCTGGGCAAGTGCATTTATTTGTAAAAGGTAGTGATGAAGCGGCTGAGAAATTGGCAAAAGAATTACCAAGTTCAACATCAAAAGATTATGGAAAACCGTTTGCGGAAATTTTTAAAGCCTGCGATTACGACTTTTTCAAAATCGATGCAATGCTATTTAGTCCCGCTAGTGTGATTGTTACAGCAGTTGAATCGGGTAAAAGTTTCCGTGCAGGTCAGTTGGATAATGCGTTGTTGGATTTATCGTTTGGGGCGTAGAAATTAGCAACGATTTAAAAATTAGCTGAATTCAAACGTTTTGCTTCATTCCAAAGCGCGTCCAATTCGTCTAATTTACATTCTTTTAAAACACGTCCCGATGCAGTGACGTGTTTTTCAATGTAATGAAAACGTTTAGAAAATTTTTGTGTACTTTGTTTTAAGGCAATTTCAGGATTAACGTTTAAATGTCGTGCCAAATTCACCACGACCAATAACAAATCACCAATTTCTTCTTGAATATGCGCTTGATCGCCTGATTCCCACGCTTCTTTGACTTCGTCTAATTCTTCCAAAACTTTGTCGAAAACGGGCGGCACTGTTTTCCAATCAAAACCATGTTGTGCGGCTCTATCTTGAATTTTTTCACATTCTAAAAGGGCTGGCAGTGAACGCGCCACGCCAGATAAAACACTTTTTGATTCGGGATTTTTTTCTTTACGCTCATCTGCTTTGGACTGTTCCCACGCGGCATGACGTTCGGCATCAGTTTCAAAAACGGCATCCGCGAAAACGTGTGGATGACGGCGAATCAATTTATCTGTAATCGATTCAGCAACTTGTTCAAACGAAAACAAGCCGCGCTCATTGGCAATTTGCGAATGAAACACGACTTGTAATAATAAATCACCTAATTCAGAACGCAAATCCTCTAAATCTTCACGCTCAATAGCATCAACGACTTCATAAGCTTCTTCGATAACGTAAGGAATTAAACTGGCAAAATCTTGTTTAACATCCCATGCACAACCCGTTTCAGGGTGACGCAACTGCGCCATAATATCGAGCAAATTTTGCGTATTGTTAAGCATGAATTATTTAGAAACTGCTACCGAAACTGTCTTGGTAACGCTGTTTAAACGTTTCGGAATTAAACGAATGATTTTGTGTTCCGTAATGTTCGATTTTAATTGCGCCCATTAACGACGCAATGCGACCAGTGATTTGCCAATCTAAATCGTTCAATAAACCGTACAACAAACCTGCACGATAAGCATCACCGCAACCTGTGGGATCAGAAAGTTTTGCAACAGGTGCAGCTGGAATTTTAATTTGTTTACCATCGGTGTAAATAGTCGAACCTTCGCCACCTTGCGTAACAATTAACGCTTTCACTTTTTCAGCCAGTTGCGCCAAATTCAACCCCGTTTTTTCTTGCATCAATTCGGCTTCATAATCGTTCAGTGTCAACCATGTCGCTTGGTCGATAAGAGTCAATAATTCAGCCCCATTAAACATAGGCATTCCTTGACCTGGATCGAAAATGAACGGAATTTTTAATTCGGCGAATTGTTTAGCGTGCAACTGCATACCGTCTTTACCATCAGGTGAAACGATGCCAATACGAATAGAGTTTTTATCTGTTGGAATTGAATTTTCATGTGAAAAATTCATCGCACCAGGGTGAAACGCCGTAATCTGATTATCATCTTCATCGGTAGTAATATAAGCCTGTCCAGTGAATTGATTTTCGATAAGACGAATATACTGATTTTTGATTTTATGTTGATTTAACCATTTAGCATAAGGCTCAAAATCATGCCCAACGGTCGCCATAATCAAGGGTTCTTCGTTTAATAATTTCAAATTGTAAGCAATGTTTCCTGCACAACCGCCAAATTCACGACGCATTGTTGGCACGAGAAACGACACATTTAACATATGAACTTTTTCGGGCAAAATATGATGTTTAAACTTATCTTGAAACACCATGATGGTGTCATACGCCATTGAACCGCAAATTAACGCACTCATGATTACCTCTTAAAAAATTAAAATAACAGACCAAGTAATTGCCGCCCAAATTAGTGAAAGCATAACAGCAGCTGAACCGATGTCTTTGGCGCGTCCAGATAGTTCATGATGCTCAAAACCAATTCTATCAATTGCCGCTTCAACAGCAGAATTCAATAGTTCAACCAACAACACTAAAATCACACTGCCAATTAACAACAATATTTCAATTGATGTTTTAGCTAAATGAATTGCAGCTGGAACAGAAATGATTAGCAACAAAACTTCTTGCCTAAACGCCTCTTCGTGTTGCCAAGTAGCTTTGAAACCTGCGGCTGAAAAAAATGCGGCGTTGTAAATGCGTTTTAAACCTTTTGCGTTTTGATTTGCCATAATTATGCTGTAATCATGGTTTGGTACTCAGTATTTGAAAGTAATTTTTCGACTTCAGACAAATCATTAGTTTTGACGCAAAATAACCATGCTTCATAAGCGGAATCGTTAACTTTTTCTGGGTCATCAGCGATTGATTGATTAATTGCAACAATTTCACCAGAAACAGGGCTGTGAATATCGGAAGCGGTTTTTACTGATTCAATCGTGGCACAACTTTCGGTTGCTTTAACATATTGACCAATTTCAGGTAAGGTGATGTACACTAAATCGCCTAACTTCTCTTGTGCGAAATCAGTAATGCCAACGCGCACGATATTATCGTCTTCGATTTGCACCCATTCGTGAGACAAAGCGTATTTTAAGTGTTCAGGCAAAAGACTCATGACAGAATTCCTGCGTGTAAAATTTAGGAGTTATTTAAGAATAAGCGAGAATGTATAGCGAAGAAATGGCGTCCCCAAGGGGGTTCGAACCCCTGTTACCGCCGTGAAAGGGCGGTGT
>JBAXMT010000087.1:0-8672 GCA_037134135.1 Methylococcaceae bacterium
GTGATGTTGCCGTTAGGAAATAGTTTGATTATTGGTTTAGCATTAGCATTTTTACCCGACCATTTCACTTGGTCAGCGTTTATTGGTTTGTCACTAGCAGCTTGGACAACAATTGGCGCATGTTTTGGGATTTATGACCGTTTACGAAATAAAACGAATAAATGGGAAGCACTAATTCAACAACCGTTAAGCGTTTGGGCAATGACGACCGCACATTTTGGAATTGCGGTTTTTATTGTCGGCGTGACACTGGTTTCAACCTATTCTGAAGAAAAAGATATTCGTCTTGCGCCGAATGAATCACTGCATTTGGCAGGTTATGATTTTCTATTTCATGGCGTAAAAGCCGCTGAAGGTGCGAATTATACCGCGAATCAAGGGCATTTTACGGTCACAAAAAATCAAGAATTGGTTGCCGAATTGCATCCACAAAAACGCATTTATAACGCTTCTGGAATGCCAATGACCGAGGCGGGAATTGATGCAAGCATTACCCGTGATTTATTTGTCGCACTTGGTGAACCACTTGGTGATGATGGTGCGTGGGCGTTGCGGATTTATTACAAACCGTTTGTACGTTGGATTTGGATGGGCGGTTTATTTATGGCGTTTGGTGGTTTGTTGGCTGTTTTTGATAAGCGTTATCGTCGTGAAATTAAAGCGGAGGCGAATTGATGAAACTACGTTTTTTATTACCGTTAGGCGCATTCTTAATAATGGTGATTTTTTTGGGAATCGGTTTAAAACTTGACCCTCATGAAGTGCCATCGCCGTTGATTGATAAACCCGCACCTGCTTTCACGTTGGCGCAATTACACGAACCACAGAAAACTTTTTCACCCGCTGATATGAAAGGCAAAGTTTGGCTTTTAAATGTGTGGGCTTCGTGGTGTGCGTCGTGTCGTCAAGAACACGTTTTTTTCACTGAATTTGCACGGGCAAATCCGACGGTAAATTTGATTGGTTTGAATTATAAAGATGAGCGCGAAGCAGGAATGAATTGGTTGGTGAAATTGGGCAATCCGTATTTGGTCAGCGTTTCAGATAGCGAAGGCATGGCAGGTTTGGATTGGGGCGTTTATGGTGTGCCTGAAACTTTCGTTATCGACAAAAAAGGCATGGTTCGCCATAAACAAACAGGTCCCGTCGATTTAACGATTTTGCAAACCGTGATTATGCCGTTAATTGAAAAATTGAACGCGGAGGCACAATGAAAAAATTAGTTTTGTGTTTATTATTTTTAAGCCAAAGCGTTCACGCTGAAATTGAAGTCTATCAATTCGCAAATCCCGAACTTGAATTGCGTTATCAAACGTTAACCGAAGAATTACGTTGTTTGGTTTGCCAAAATCAAAATATCGCCGATTCACATGCTGAACTCGCGCAAGATTTACGGCGCAAAGTGTATGAAAAGCTCAATTCTGGCGAAAGCAACGACCAAATTATTGATTACATGACCGAACGTTACGGTGATTTTGTATTGTATCGCCCACCGTTTAACGCAAAAACATTGATTTTATGGCTTACACCCGCGTTAACAATTTTATTGGGTGGCATCGGTTTTTGGTCATTATTGAAGCGTCGCGAAACAAACCACGACGAACAGTTATCAGCAAGTGAACGCGAAAAACTCGACACACTTTTACACACAAAAACGAGTAATAAAAAATGATTCAATTTGGTATTTTTGTCGCATTATTGATTGCGATTGCGTTATGTTTTTTACTGATTCCGTTGTGGTTGAAACCTAAAATTGTGTCGAGTGATGATTCTGAAATTAACATTGAATTAGCGCAAAAAAAATTGCGATTGTTGGAAACCGATTTAGAAAATGGTGTGTTGACGCAAGCGCAATTTGAACCATTGAAAAACGAATTGATGTTGAATTTGCATCGTGATTTAAAACAATCTGAAACGTTAATTGTCGATGAAAAAAAAGGACGTTGGCTTGCCATTCCGTTAGCTATTTTTGTGCCGTTATTAGCGTTGGCGATTTACAGCGTAAAAGGCGATTTGCGGGCTTTTGATGATGTGACGTTACAAACTCAAATGAAAGAAAAACCCACAAGCGCAGACATTAACGCAATGGTTGAAAAACTCGCGCAAAAAATGAAAGATAATCCAAGTGATTCAGAAGGTTGGATTATGTTGGCGCGTTCGTACAAAGTGATGAAACGTTATCCCGAAGCAGTTGAAGCCTTACGAAAAGGACTTGCTTTAACCGGTGATCAGCCCGAAGTTTTATTGCAATTAGCGGACGTGATTGCAATGAAAAATGGTGGTTCGTTGCTTGGTGAACCTGCTGAATTGGTCGCAAAAGCGTTAGATATTGATATTAATAACGATATGGGTTTATGGCTTTATGGTTTAGCGAATGCGGAAGACGGTAAATTCAACGAAGCAATTGGCTTTTGGCAAAAACTACAAACGCATTATCAGCCTGACGATGACGATTTTAAAGAAGTTCAAAAGCTGATTAACCAAGCAAAAGAAGCGTTAGGTGAAACTGTTGTTTCGACTGTGGAAAATAAAGTTGTCGCAAATAACAAAGGGATTCGTTTAAATGTTTCATTGGATGAAAAATTCAAAACGGCTGCGAATCCCGAAGACTTTGTTTTCATTTACGCGCAACCTGCTCAAGGTGGAAAAATGCCTTTAGCCGTGGTGAAAAAACAGGTAAAAGATTTGCCATTAGACGTGACACTTGATGACAGCATGGCAATGATGCCAGCGATGACAATTTCATCGGTTGAAAAAGTACAAGTCAGTGCAAGGATTTCACATTCGGGTAATGCTATCGCGCAAAGTGGTGAACCGATTGGAAAAATGGAATTATCAACATCCGTAAATAATGGGGTGGTGAAATTAGTGATTAGCGAAATTGTGCCTTAATCGGTATTATTCACCGTAAACCTTACGACTCCAGCAAGGCATATTTATTGTTTTGCTGGAGTTTTTATTTATTACGACCTTGAAGGAAGTTCCCAAATGAAAGCCATACTCATGACCGCCACGGGTGGCAGCAGTGTTTTAATCGAACAAGAAATCTTTGAACCAACGTTAACAAAACCGACTGAAATAAAAGTGCGTTTGCACGCGGCGGGCGTTAATCCTGTTGATACCAAAATTCGTAAAGGCGGATTATTTTATCCGAATGCTGAATTACCCGCTGTTTTAGGTTGTGATGGGGCGGGCGAAATTGTCGAAATTGGTAAGAATGTCACGGATTTTAAACTTGGCGACAATGTTTGGTTTTGCAATGGTGGCTTAGGACGTGAACAAGGAAATTACGCAGAATTCACAATCATTGATCAGCGGTGGGCGAGTTTTATGCCACAAACTGCAACTTATGAAACCGCCGCCGCTGCACCACTTGTTTTAATTACCGCATGGGGCGCATTATTTGAGCGTGGAAATTTAAAAGCGGGTGAAACTGTTTTAATTCATGCAGGTGCGGGTGGCGTTGGACACGTTGCAATTCAATTAGCAAAAATCGCAGGTACAAAAGTTATTACGACGGTGAGTTCAACTGAAAAAGCAGATTTTGTGAAATCACTCGGTGCAGACGAAATTATTTTTTACAACCAAACGGATGTCGCTGCCGAAGTGAATCGTTTAACTCAAAATCGTGGTGCGGATTTAGTTTTTGATACGGTGGGTTCAGATATTTTTAAAGCGAGCATTCCTTGCACCGCGCATTTTGGACGAATCGTGACATTGCTCGATGCGTCAAATTTAGATTTAAGCGAAGCACGAATGCGAAACTTACTGATTGGTTTTGAATTGATGCTTACGCCGATGTTGCGAGATTTAGATTTAGAACGTGATAAACACATCGCGTTGTTGAAAAAGTGTGCGACGTATATCGATGAAGGAAAATTAAAAATCCATGTCAGCCAAGTTTTACCTTTGGCACAAGCACAAAAAGCACACGATTTAATTGAATCAGGTCACACGATTGGCAAAATCGTTCTTTCTATTTAACTTTTTAAAATTATGACATTAGATTTTTTAGACAAAAAGCACACGATTGCGGGCGCGGGTTTTAATCGGTGGTTGATGCCACCCTCCGCATTAGCGATTCATTTATGTATCGGTATGGCGTATGGTTTTTCGGTATTTTGGTTGCCGCTTTCAAAAGCAATTGGTATTAAACAAAGCATTGCTTGTGGTGCAGACGTTGGTTTTTTTGCCGAATTATTCGTAACCACTTGTGATTGGAAAATTTCCACACTCGGCTGGATGTACACGTTATTTTTCGTATTTTTAGGTTCATCAGCAGCGATTTGGGGCGGTTGGTTAGAACACGTTGGTCCCCGTCGGGCAGGTGTTGTCAGTGCTTTGTGCTGGTGTGGCGGAATGTTGCTGTCAGCGTTAGGAATTTACACGCACCAATTTTGGTTGATGCTAGTTGGTTCTGGTGTAATTGGCGGCATCGGTTTGGGCTTGGGTTATATTTCGCCTGTGTCGATGTTAATTAAGTGGTTTCCCGACCGTCGCGGCATGGCAACTGGGATGGCGATTATGGGCTTTGGCGGCGGCGCAATGATTGGTTCACCGCTTGCAACGTTGTTGATGAAACATTTTGAAACAGAAATGGATGTCGGTGTGATGCAAACGTTTATTTCGATGGCTGGGATTTATTTTGTATTCATGATGGCTGGCGCGATGACGTATCGCTTGCCTGTTTCTGGATGGCAACCTGCAAATTGGATTCCACCCGTGTCACAAACTGAAAATAAAATGGTTACGCCGCATCACGTTCACGTTAAAAACATTTTCAAAATTAAACAATTTTGGTTGCTGTGGGGGGCGTTGTGCATGAATGTCAGCGCGGGGATTGGCGTAATTGGAATGTCGTCGCCAATGTTACAAGAAGTTTTCGGCGGTCAATTGATTGGTTTATCGAAAACTTACAGTGAATTAGACAAACCAGAATTAGCCACCATTGCAGCGGTCGCAGCGGGTTTTACTGCATTGTTGAGTTTATTTAATATCGGCGGACGTTTTTTCTGGGGCAGTTTGTCAGATAAATTAGGGCGTAAATTAACGTTTATGGTGTTTTTCGTTGTCGGTAGTGCGTTATATTTAAGTGTTTCAGGTAGCGCGATGGCAGGCAATAAAATGTTATTTGTTGGCGCGTTGTGTTTAATTTTGAGTATGTATGGTGGCGCGTTTGCAACAGTTCCCGCTTATTTGGCGGATTTATTCGGCACGCAAATGGTCGGTGCAATTCATGGGCGATTGCTTACCGCGTGGGCAACAGCTGGAATTTTAGGACCTGTGATTGTCAATTATATGCGTGATTATCAACTCGGTTTGGGCATTCCACGCGAACAAGTTTATAACCAAACGATGTGGATTTTGGCGGGACTTTTGATTATTGGATTGATTTGTAATTTGCTAATTCGTCCCGTTGATGAGAAATGGTTTATGTCGCCTGATGAATTCGAGCATGAAAAACATTTAGCCGCTGATAAAATTCATGATGAAGAAATTAGTGCAGATCAAACTGATGATATGGTCACGTCAACACCTTTGATTTTAGTTTGTGCCGCGTGGCTAGTCGTTGGCATTCCTTTAACGTGGGGCATTTATAAAACATTGATGAATATCAGTAAATTCTTCGTGTAAACCAACATTGAACATCTATTATCCGACGATTTCTTTAGCGAAAATGAATAACAAATGAGAATTTCAAGACTTTACACAAACACGGCGTTACAAATTGGTAACGCTATCGAATTAGATGATGACAACGCGCATTATGCTCGAAGTGTTTTACGATTAAAAAATGACGCACCAATTATTCTATTCAACGGAATTGGAGGCGAATTTGTCGGCAAAATTCTTGAAGTTAGCCGTAAATCTGTGCGTGTTGAATTAGAAAATTTTGTTGATCGCAGTGTTGAGTCAAATTTGAAAATTCAGTTAGGTTTGGGGATTTCGCGTGGCGACAGAATGGATTTTTCAGTACAAAAAGCGGTGGAATTAGGCGTAACGTCAATTACTCCGTTGATTACAGAACGTTGTGTGGTGCAATTTAAAGATGAAAAAAAATCACAGCGGTGGCAGCATTGGCAAAAAATTATTCAACACGCAGCAGAACAAAGCGGGCGAACAGTTTTACCCAATTTCTCTGATATTTCGACTTTAAATTCATGGGTTGTAGGGCAGGGCGGTTTGAAAGTTTTTCTTGATCCGTATGCTGAAAAAAACTTAATGCAGCTTTTGCCAGAAAATAATTCTGTGACGTTATTAACAGGACCAGAAGGTGGATTTTCAAGCGTAGAACGTGAAACGGCAAAAGCTGCTGGTTTTATTCCCGTTCGGTTGGGGGCAAGAATTTTACGCACCGAAACCGCATCGCTTGCAGCATTGGCAGCTGTGCAAATGTTGTGGGGCGATTTTCAATAATGAGCCGCACAATTTTTTATGTCCTAATGCCTATGCTTGTTTTGTTGATAATAACGAACAGCGCGTGTTTGTTTAGTTATTGGATTGCATTAAGTTTCAATGATCCAAGCATTTTACGAAAACTGATAATTCGTTTGTCACAAATTATGCTGTTGTTGAGTATTTTTCCTGTTTCAAAATGGCTGAGTTTGAACGCAAAAATGCTCGGTTACGCGCCCTTGAAATTGATGCTGAAACAATTTGCACGCGGATTCGGTTTAAGTTTGCTTATTTTACTACCCATTTTTCTCACACTTAATAGTTTAGGCGTGCATTCAATCGACATGACGAAAGCATGGACATTTGGTTGGGTAGCAAAAAAAATGGGTATTGCATTTGGTCTAGCGTTACTTATTGGAATTGTGGAAGAATCTGTATTTCGTGGTTTGTTATTAACCAGTTTAAGGAAATATCTGTCTGCATTTTTAGCTGTTTTAGTGAGTTCAATTTACTACGCTGGTTTACATTTTTTAGATAGTAAATCACCCGTTTCGGAAGAAACGTTGAGTTTAGAGGGCAGCTTTCAATTATTGAGTGAGGCGTACCATAACGTTTTCACAATGCAAGATGTGACAGCATTTTTGGCGTTATTTGTGGTTGGATTATTTTTAGGCGCATTACGATTGCGCGGTGATATGAATTTGGCGTTGTGTATTGGCTGCCATACTGGTTGGGTAACACTAATTAGAATGAGTAAATCGACAATGAATGTGGATTTAACCACGCCGTATTCATTTTTGGTGAGTCAATATGACGGCGTGATTGGTATATTCGTTGCGGGCTGGTTGTTGTTTGTACTGGCAGGTTATTGGTTATTCACGAAAGTTGTCAAACTGTAAAGGTTGTTCCAAGTCGGCTTGTCGAAGAAATTGAATTGTTGTTTGTAAATCGTCCCGATTTTTACCGCTTACGCGCAATTTTTCGCCTTGAATCGCAGCTTGAACTTTGAGTTTATTATCTTTAATTAGTTTGACGATTTTTTTTGCCAATGTTGATTCAATACCTTGTTTTAACAAAACTTCTTGACGCATCAGTTTACCGCTGCCTTTCGCGTCTTTGACTTCCATGCAAGCGATGTCAATGCCGCGTTTAGTCAGTTTTGCACATAAAACACTGAACATTTGTTGCAATTGAAAAGTGGATTCTGAAATCATGACAATTGTAGATTCGTTAAGTTCAAAACTCGAATCTGTGCCTTTAAAATCAAAGCGTGTTGTGACTTCTTTGTTGGCTTGATCAATAGCATTTTTGGCTTCGTGTGAATCGAATTCGGAAATAATATCAAATGAGGGCATAAATATAGTTGAATAGTGAATAATGACGTATCTTATAATATGACAAAATTATTTAAACATACAATCTTGGAATTTTGATTATGGTCTTAGCTTCTATTCATATTTTGGTGTACACATTATTATTTTTTGCTGTTGGGATGTATAAGCCAAGATGGGCGTTGTTTTTTTTAAAGCAGCCGACACGATTTTTAGTATCTTCGATTGCATTAGTTGCGTTTATGGTAGGTGCAACTGTTTATGGGCAAGGGCATAAAGAAGAGTTATTATTGGCAAAAAAGGCAGCTGAAAAAGCGGCTGTTGCTTCAGAAGTTCCAGAAGCAAAATAAATTTTAATAAATTTTTGGAGTTATAACGATGCGAGTTAATCATTTTGTTCAATCTATTTTAGCTGTTAGTTTATTAAGTGCGAGTGTTGAAATTTATGCGTATTCAGCGGGAGACGTTGAAGATGCTTGTAAAAAGCCACAAGTTCGTGAATTTAGTTTGCCGATTTATCAAGAGCCAGAAAAAATTGAAGTGGCTGCGGAGTCAGAGTTTTCATTTAAATTGTCAGAATGGACAGATCCAAGCACAATTAAGCTCACAATGAAGGAGCAATCGGTGCCGATTACGGTAGAGAGTAATAGCAGTTTTCATAAAGTGACAGCAAAAATTCCTACGGAATATTCGGGCAAATTTGTGCGCATAAATTTGTTTTCAAAGGCTATTTTGGGGTGTTATGAGCGTGAAGGTTGGTTGGTTAAAGTTGCTGATAAATAGTTTTTGAAAATAAATTGAAAATTTTTTTGACAAACTTAAAAAAATCGCTATAATTTTAAAACTCAGCTACGGCAACGCAGCTAAGATAAAAAGCTCTTTAAAAACTTATCAAAATAATTTGTGTGGGTGCTTTTGCTGGTTATGAGTGGTAACAAAATAATC
>JBAXMT010000088.1:0-8642 GCA_037134135.1 Methylococcaceae bacterium
CGCTCGATTCGCACGTTTTTATTTTCGACTAAAATCGTGAAAAGTTCTTCGGGTAGATTGGTGGGAATATCGTTAAAAATGTTAGCGGTCATGAGTTTTTTCCGATAAACGTGTTTGCCATTTTGCGGCAATAGCCTTTAATTCCGCCATATCAAACGTTGTCAAATGGCGCGATTGTAATAATTGCTGACCCGCTACCCAAACGTCTGTAACTTGATGGCGACTTGCGGCATAAACAATTTGAGAAATCGGACAATACAATGGCTGCGTTTCCAACTCGCCCAAATCAATCGCAATCACGTCTGCCGCTTTGCCGATTTCAAGAGAACCGATTTTATGTTCTAAACCCAAGGCTTTCGCGCCATTAATCGTTGCCATGCGTAACGCAGTCATCGCTGGAATGGCACGAGCATCTTGAGCAACCGCTTTACCAATTAACGCAGCAGTTCGCATTTCGCCGAGCATATCCAAATCGTTATTACTTGCCGCGCCATCCGTACCGAGCGCAACATTTACACCCGCTGCTAAACATTTTGCGACGGGACAAAAACCGCTCGCCAATTTCAAATTCGATTCTGGACAATGCACGATGCTTGCGCCCACTTCTGCGAGCAATGCAATTTCATCATCGTTTAATTGCGTTGCATGAACGGCAATCAGCGAATCATTTACCAAACCTAATTCATGTAAGCGTTGCATTGGACGCTGACCTTTTTCAGTCAACGCCGATTCCACTTCATACGCGGTTTCGTGTAAATGAATATGAACGGGTAAATTAAAACCTTGCGCCAATTCGTTAATTTGTTTCAACGGTTCGTCTGAAATAGTGTAAGGCGCGTGCGGCGCAAAAGGCGTGCTAATCAATTCAGCGGCAAGTAACTCGTGGTATAACGACACGCCTTTTTCAATATATTCACCGCTGTGTTGCGCCCAAATCGTTGGAAAATCAATCACGATTAAACCCAAACTGGCGCGAATTCCTCGTTGAATAGCTTGTTTTGCGGCAACATCGGGGAAAAAATACATATCGTTAAAACAGGTCGTTCCGCCACGCAACATTTCGGCGATTGCTAAATCTGTTCCATCGCGGACAAATTCTTCACTCATCCATTTATTTTCTAAAACCCAAATGTGATTTTGTAACCAATCCATTAACGCTAAATCATCTGCAATACCACGCATCAACGTCATCGCTGCGTGCGTATGAGCGTTAACGAAACCTGCCGTGAGCGCGTGCGAATTTAATTCAATAATGTTGTCGCTTTGGTAGCGTCGCTTGGCTTGTTCAGTCGGTAATAAATCTAAAATTTTACCCGCGTAAATTGCCAAACTGTAATTTTCATAAACGGTGTGTTCGGGTTCAATTGGAATAATCCAACGGGCGTGAATTAAGGTGTCAACGTTTTGCATAGGACAATTTTAGGTTAAAGTGCGAGGCTAATTTTCAAATCAAAATAATACCATGACACACTCTCTTTTTTGGCACGATTACGAAACGACTGGCACAAATTCACAAAAAGATCGCCCGTTACAATTTGCAGGCGTGCGAACGGATTTAGATTTCAACGTGATTGATGAACCCATTTCGATTTTTTGTAAATTAAGTTTAGATATTTTGCCGCATCCCGAAGCCTGTTTGATTACGAAAATCACACCGCAAATTGCCAACGAAAAAGGTGTGAATGAAACGGAATTTATGCGCGTTATTCATGAACAACTCGCCCAGCCACATACTTGCAGTTTGGGCTATAACTCGATTCGCTTTGATGATGAAATGACGCGCCACGGACTTTATCGAAATTTTTATGATGCGTATGAACGCGAGTGGCAGCATGGAAATTCGCGTTGGGATTTGCTTGATGTTTTTCGAGCCGCTCAAGCATTGCGTCCTGATGGTTTTAACTGGGTTTATGACGACGAAAGAAAGCCAATTTTTAAATTAGATCAGCTCACTGTTGCTAATAACATTCCACACGGGAACGCACATGACGCGCTTGCTGATGTTTATGCGACGCTTTCATTGGCGCATTTATTACGTCAAGCGCAACCGCGATTGTTTCAATTTTTGTTTGAGCATCGAACCAAAGCGCAAGCCTTGAAATTATTAGCTATTGGTACAGGAACGCCAGTGTGTCACATTTCAGGAATGTATTCAGCGGCGACTAAAAATTGCTTGGCGATTGTGTTGCCCTTGTGTGTGCATCCGACCAATACGAATGAAATTATCGTTTATGACTTGAGTGTTGACCCTACGCCATTATTGACGTTATCCGCCGAAGAAATACAACAACGATTATTTGTTGCGACTGAAAATTTGCCTGAAAACGTGACACGAATTCCATTAAAAACCGTGCATATCAATAAATGTCCTGTACTTGCACCGATGTCTGTTTTACGTCCGCAAGACGTGCAACGTTTGGGAATTGATGTTGAATTATGTTTAAAAAATAGCGAACAAATCGAAACAGCGTTGAAACAAATTCCGTCCATTTTTACGAATAAAATTGCCAGCGTTTTTAATAAACTTTATGTCGATTCTGAATCGCCTGTTAATGTTGATTTGGCACTTTACAGTGGTGGTTTTTTTTCGGCGGTGGATAAAAAAGCAATGACACAAATTCGCAATTCTGCACCTGAAAATTTGGCAACACTTTCGTTCAAATACGATGATGCGCGTTTACCCGAAATGCTGTTTCGTTATCGAGCGCGAAATTTCCCAAATACATTGACGGGCGACGAATGGCAAAAGTGGCGCGAATTTTGTGTGACTCAATTACAAAACGTTGATGCGGGTGCAAATATCTTGCTAGATGACTATTTGCAGCGCGTTCAAAAATTACAAGGGCAGGGCGCAGATGCTTCTATTACAAAAGCATTGCTCGATTACGCAAACGAAAAAATGCAAATTTTAGAAATTTAAACTTATGAGGATTTATGTCGGTTAAACGGATTGAACACATTGACGTATGGCGATTTTTTGCCGTTATGCTGGTGATTCAAGAACACTTTTTATTGTTCAGCGGCGTGGATAAATACTGGTCGCAAGTGGAAACATATTCATTGCAAATAGACCGCTTCGGCGAATTAGGCGTGCTAATTTTTTTCAGTATTAGTGGTTTTGTAATTTGCACTGCATTGAATGCGGAAAAACATTCTTCGGGGCGAATTTGTTTAAGTGCATTTTATACGCGGCGATTTTTTCGGATTATTCCACCACTGTGGTTTTATTTGGCGAGTGTGTTTTTATTAAACAAAATTAACACGCTGCAACTTTTAACGTCAGTCGGTTTTTTGTGTAATTTATCTTTTTTTCAGGCAAATTGTCCGTGGTTGATTGGGCATACTTGGTCGCTTGCGTATGAAGAACAGTTTTATTTATTGTATCCATTATTATTTTTATGGGCGTGGCGCGGCGGTAAGAGTTCACGAATTTTAGTGGCAATTATCGGTTTGATAATAAGTGCGTTGGCGTTGATTTATTTTAAACAGATGTTTTTGGCGGATTACTGCATTTATTTTCTATTTTTACTGATGGGATGTTTTACCGCATTATTATCGTCGAATTCGATGCAACGCTTACGAACGCTACCTTTTTGGATTTGGTTTGGCGCGATAATTTTATTGACGAGTTTAATCTGTTTTTCGCCAAACGATTCAGATGGGCTTTTGAAACTATTGTGTTATCCCGTATTGATTCAAGTGATTGTTTTTGGCACGCCAACGCGATTTTCGATAATTAAATATATTTTTGAAAATGCGAGTTTGAGTTATTTGGGACGAATTTCTTACAGCGTTTATTTATGGCAAGAACTCGCAACAGCATATTATTCAAATACACCGTGGTGGCAAACATTGGTTTATATCGGATTGGTATTTGGATTTGCAGCAGTGTCATTTCGGTATTTTGAAATACCGTGTCAGCGATTAGGAACGCGACTTTCAAATCGTTTGAAAGTCGCAAATGCGTAAAATGCGTTACTGCATTTTTGCAATAAGCCAATCTGTCCATTCCGAAAAATTATCACTTTTCGTTGCGGACAATTGCAAAATTTGAATGGTGGGATTTACGCGCCGCGCAAAATCAATACAGCGTTCCACATCAAAATCAACATACGGCAATAAATCAATTTTGTTGATAATCATCACATCGGCGGCATAAAACATATCAGGATATTTTAATGGTTTATCGTCGCCTTCTGTGACTGAAAGCACGACGACTTTGTGTGCTTCGCCTAAATCAAATGATGATGGGCAGACTAAATTTCCTACATTTTCAATCGCCAAAAAACTATTTGATTTCACTTCTAACGTTTGCACTGCGCGACCAATACCGTGTGCGTCCAAATGGCACGCACGCCCTGTATTTATTTGTAATGCCGACACGCCAGTTGCTCGAATTCTATCTGCATCGTGTTCGGTTTGTTGATCGCCTTCAATAACTGAAATCGGAAATTTATCTTTTAAAACTTTAATCGTTTCAACCAATAATGTCGTTTTACCCGCACCTGGACTTGAAACTAAGTTCAGCACAAAGATTTTGTTATTTTGAAAATATGTCCGATTTTCTGCGGCATACGCGTTATTTTTACTGAGCAAATCCAGCTCAACTTGAATCAATCGCTGATTATCCGCCTGACTGTGTTGCTCATTCCCATGCTTATGATGATGTGTCGTTAATAAACTCACTTTTGATGTATTTACCACGCTAAATTTTCCCGTGCCACTCGGATTACTACAGCCACAAATTCCACACATTTAATTCACCTTTAATTCCGTAATTTTCAATTCTAATCCCAACACCACATCGACGTGAGGAATTTATGGTGTCTTTTATTTAGTAATGAAAAAATGTCAGTTACCACTCAGCCCATAAATTATAGATTTGCATCTTTTTTTCAGCACAATTTAACGTATTGAATACAAAATGACTATTGAAATAGCAGCAACTGAAATAGCGACAACAACGACACTTGATTTTAGTGAGATTTTACCTGCTGAACGTTATGAAGTATGGCGTGAAAGTATTAGTGAAATTGCGTTTAGCCTTGGGTTCAATAGTGAAAGTGATTTTTCACGCAGTTTTCAACGATTTTTTCAGTTCCCGCCTTCGGAAGTTCGTTACAACGCATTTATCCCTTCAGAAGATAATTTAACTATCAATTCACAAAAAGAACGTGATTTTCATTTTGATGATTGGGTTCGCAAACTTTAAGGCTCTATTTGGATTTTAAGAGCCTTATTCAAAAATCGCAGAAAGCGGCGAATAATGCGGATGGTTTTTACGCACTCGATTTTGATATTTTTTGATGTTTTGAATGTGTTATTTTGAGTTATCGTATAAGCTGCGATTGTTACCAGTTTTTAACCACATAATAAGAGATAAGATTTAATCATGTCCCCATCAATACAGCTACAAGCAGCATTTCAAAAGGTACTAGAGGATTTTAAAAATGTTCCCGCCACGCAACGTTTAAACGCTGAAAAATTTACTGTTGAGCATTACAAATCTTATTTGCGAGAAACGTATTTTTACACTCGTGAGAATCCTCAGCTTCAGGCGTTGGCTTGTACTTATTTTAGAGGCAGCGACGGTCAACTGCTCCGAATGTTTTTACAAAACGCGACTTCTAAAATTGGTCATGATGATTTAATAATCAATGATTTAGTTTGTTTAGGCGGAGAAATGGAACAAATCCGAAACTCAAATCCTCTGCCGAATACGCTCGCGTTAAATACACTGGCGTTTTATCAAGTCTATACGCAAACACCTGTCGGGTATTTGGGTTATCTTTATTTTTTCGAGCATTTACCAACATTGAGCGGTCAAATTTATATTCAGCTTTTGGAAAGTTTAGGTATTCCCGAAGAAGCTATGACTTTTATTTACGAACACGTCACTATTGATGTTGCACACAATATATTGATGGATAAATGCGTTGACAGGATTATTCAAACGCAGAGTGATTTGGACAGGATTATTTATGTCATGCAAGCAGCGGGAAAACTCTACGTCGATATGTTACTTGCCGCTTTTGAAGCAGTCGAAAAATGAAAATCAGAGCGTAACAAATCACAACACGCGAATAATTAGCTAAATCATCGATAGTCCGCTACTAAAAACCTATGAAAATCCATAAAATCTATGGTTTTCTAGTATCTATTCACACCGTCAACGCAAAAGCCACGATGAAACGGTGGTCTAACTCGACTTTTAAAACACGTTCTCAGAAGATAATTCAACTATCAATTCACAAAAAGAACGTGATTTTCATTTTGATGATTGGGTTCGCAAACTTTAAATTCTCTCTGAGACGGATTGTCAAAAGATTGTAGACGCTCGGGCAAAAGGAATTTAAAAATTTGTGGGATATTTTAGCGTTATTGCGATTTAACATTTACAAAAAAACGCGACTTCAAGTTTTCAAAGTGGCGGTTTTTTGCTGTGCTATGATTTGATGAAATATATTCAAAAAGATAATTCAAAATGACTCGAAAAAAACTCCCGATTGGCATTCAGACTTTTGCCAAAATCCGCGAAGAAAACCATTATTACATTGATAAAACGCCACTCATTTCAGCGTTGATTGAAGATGGCACGCATTATTTTTTATCACGTCCGCGCCGATTCGGTAAAAGTTTGTTAATCGACACGATTAGCGAATTATTCGCAGGAAATGAGTCGCTTTTTCAAGGACTTTTTATTCACGATAAATGGAATTGGGCGGTGAAATATCCTGTGATTCGGTTGAGCTTTGGCGGGGGTGTGATGCGAAATCGTGCTGAATTGGATGACAAAATTCAAGAATTGTTAAGTAACGCACAAAAAGATTTAGGCATTGAATGCTTGCAACATTCGGAACGGGCGTGTTTTGCGGAATTGATTCGCGTTGCACATGAAAAAACGGGTCAGCGCGTGGTGATTTTGGTTGATGAATATGACAAACCGATTTTGGATAACATTACCAATCCTGAAATAGCGCGTGAAATCCGCGATGGCTTGCGAAATTTGTATTCTGTAATTAAAGATTCGGATGCTCACGTTAAATTTGCGATGCTCACGGGGGTGTCAAAGTTTAGCAAAGTGAGTTTATTTTCGGGTTTGAATAATCTGCGTGACATCACAATTGATGCTCAGTATTCCGCCATTTGTGGTTATACCGATGAAGATATTGACACTGTTTTTGCACCTGAATTGGATGGATTAGATCGCGAGAATATTCGCCGTTGGTATAACGGTTATAACTGGACGGGGCAATCGGTTTATAACCCGTTTGATGCGTTGCTTTTATTTCAAGGTCGGCAATTTAAAGCGCATTGGTTTGAAACCGCAACACCGACTTTTTTGATTGATTTACTTGTACAACGTGGCTTTTTTTCGCCGAATTTAGCCGAAACACAAACCAGTTTAGAATTGTTATCAGCATTTGATGTGGAGCGAATTACGACCGAAGCTCTTTTGTTTCAAACGGGTTATTTGACGATTTCAAAAGTGGAAGAACCGCTTTTGGGTTATTGGGTTTATACGTTGGGTTATCCAAATCACGAAGTTGAAACCAGTTTGAATGAAGCGTTATTAACGGGTTACGTTGTCGATGGGCAAGCCGCATTTAAAAATCGGCTGACGCTTTTGAATACGTTAAAAATTAACGATTTTGCAGGAATGAAAGCTTTATTCACCGCCTTTTTCGCCAGCATTCCCCATGATTGGTATCGAAATAATCCGATTGCACAATATGAAGGTTATTACGCGAGCGTTTTTTATTCGTATTTTGCCGCGTTGGGTTTAGACATTATTTTGGAAGACACGACCAATTATGGACGTATCGATATGACCGTGAAATTCAAGGAGCAGATTTATCTTTTCGAGTTTAAAGTTGTGGAATTCATACCAAATGGTAAAGCCTTGCAACAACTTATCGACAAAAATTACGCGGCAAAATATCAAGCCTTAAATCAACCGATTCATTTAATCGGCGTGGAATTCAGTAAGGAAAGTCGAAGCGTGGTGGGATTTGAATATCAGGACATTTCATGCCATTAACATTACGCGAAATCCGTCATCTGCAACAACAGGGGGCGCACCGACGAAGCCTTGATTCAATGTTTGATTTGAAGTCATTTTAACTCACCTTCAATTCTGTAATTTTCATTTCTAATCCTACAACGCATTTATCCCTTCAGAAGATAATTCAACTATCAATTCACAAAAAGAACGTGATTTTCATTTTGATGATTGGGTTCGCAAACTTTAAATTCTCTCTGAGACGGATTGTCAAAAGATTGTAGACGCTCGGGCAAAAGGAATTTAAAAAATTGTGGGATATTAATCACGCACGCAACTTAATGCAGATGGGTTAATTTCACTTTCTATTACGGATTTCCAATGGCGACTCAACCAAACACAACCGCTCCAGCATTTACAAATATATCAGGCATTACTACGCTTCCAGAAGCACCAATACTGGCATCAACAGGCAGTTTTACGATTAGTGATGCTGATATGCCAAATGATTCGGTTTCTGTTGAGATTCCGAATGTTTCTGTCACAGGTTTAAGTAGTGCAAATGCTGTCGCATTAGCAGCTGCGCTTAATGTAAATGCGCCTAATTTTCTTACATTATCCGTTGAACCGAATGTCACTT
>JBAXMT010000089.1:0-8622 GCA_037134135.1 Methylococcaceae bacterium
GACGGGCATTGCGGTCGGTATGGCAACGGATATTCCACCGCATAATTTGCGCGAAGTTGTCAGCGCGTGCGTGCAATTACTCGACGCGCCCGACACGAATTTAGACACGTTATTAACGCTTGTTTCTGCACCCGATTATCCGACCGAAGCCGAAATTATCAGCAGCCGCGAAGACTTGCAGAAAATTTATCGCACTGGCGGCGGTTCGGTCAAAATGCGGGCGACTTACGAATTGGAAGACGGCGTAATTATTATTACCGCGTTGCCACACCAAGTTTCTGGCTCAAAATTGATGGAACAAATTGCCGCGCAAATGTTGGCGAAAAAATTGCCAATGCTGGAAGATTTGCGCGACGAATCCGATCACGAAAATCCGTGCCGATTGCTGATTATTCCGAAATCGAAACGCATTAACGCCGAAGAAATCATGTCACATTTGTTCGCCACGACTGATTTAGAAAAAAGTTATCGCGTCAATATGAATATGATTGGTTTGGACGGTCGTCCGCAAGTCAAAAATTTGCACGAAATTTTGAGCGAATGGCTCGCGTTCCGAATCGAAACCGTGCGCCGTCGGTTACAACATCGGTTGAATAAAGTGTTGTCGCGGCTGCATATTTTGGAAGGTTTGTTGATTGCGTATTTGAGTATTGACGAAGTGATTGCGATTATTCGCACCGAAGACGCGCCAAAATTCGTGTTAATTGAACGTTTTGGATTGAGTGAAATTCAGGCAGAAGCGATTTTAGAATTGAAATTGCGCCAATTGATTAAACTCGAAGAAATTAAAATTCGCGGCGAACAAGATTCGTTGGCAAAAGAACGCGACGGACTGGAAAAAACGTTGGGTTCTGAAACGTTGCTGAAAAAACTCATCAAAAAAGAATTACAACAAGATGCCAATGTTTACGGTGACGAACGTCGTTCGCCGATTGTTTCGCGTCAAGCCGCGCAAGCGTTGAATGAATCGGCGTTGATTTCAAATGAACCGTTGACGGTAATTTTGTCGCAAAAAGGTTGGATTCGGGCGGCGAAAGGTCACGATGTGGAAGTCGAAAAGTTGAGTTATCGCGCGGGGGATGGTTTTCAAACGGCGGTGAAAACTCGTTCCACACAGCCCGTTTATTTATTTGATTCGACGGGACGGGTTTACAGTTCGACGACGCATGATTTACCGTCTGCGCGAACGCAAGGCGAACCGTTGACGGGGCGTTTTAATCCGCCAGAAGGCGCGACATTTACGCATTTAATCGCGGGAAATTCGGACGATTTTGTCATTTTGGTGAATCATTGGGGTTACGGTTTTAAAACGCAGCTCAAAGAATTGGCGAGTAAAAATAAAGCGGGCAAAACGTTGGTCACGTTGGCGAATGATGAAAAACTGTTGCCGCCATTATTGACCGCTGACGAATCGAATTTGTTGGCAGTTGTCACGAAAAAAGGGCGTTTGTTAATTTTTCCATTGAATGAAATGCCGACTTTATCGAAAGGCAAAGGTAATAAATTGATACTGATTCCAGTTAATGATTTATCAGCGGACACCGATTCAGTGAAAATTTTTACCGTATTAAAACCAAATAGCGCGTTGAAAATCGTTGCTGGCAAACACTTTTTGACGTTGAAAGTGTCTGATCTTGAGCCTTACATTGGAACTCGTGCTAAACGTGGAACACTTTTGCCGCGTGGTTTTCAAACGGTCGATACGTTGGAATGTGAATAATTAGTTTTTAGAAATCGGATATTTTTCATTCAAATAATTGCCTAAATAAATTGCACCTGTTTCATTCAAGTGATTGTCATCACGATAAAGCATTTTTTTATCCGTCACTGCCCAGCAATATTCGGCATCGCAAAAGGCAGGCGCAGTTTCCCAAACAATCACTTGTGGAAATTCATTTAGCACCTTAGAAATTAAAGAAGTATTGGCTTCCTGATGATTTTCAATTTGGTTTCGTTTTGTCGCACAAGGTGTTTTTAACATCTGATTGCCAATTCGCCACGGACGATTTTCACAAGTAGCGGGGGCAGGATTAAAACCTAATTCTGGAATATCTTGGATGTAAATAACACGTTTATTTGCCTTTAATAACTGTTGAAATGTGAAGCGCATCGCATTTTGAAAGACAGTCGCGTTGTCTTCTGCGGCTAGATTTTTTGAAAAAAGATGGTGTAATTTATAATTGAATTTTAGGTTATCAAAGCTCTTCAAATTGAGAATTTCTCGATTACTCAAAATAACGGTGTGAACTGATGCCGTTTCTAAGGCTTGATTCAATATCGTATTTGTTAAATCTAAACATTCTTTTTTTGGAATATCAAAAAAAGGAGCGCATCCGCCACCGCCTACATTCAAGATATTGTCGTTTTGAAACGGTGTGTATTTCAGCAATGTGGGATATAAATGATTGGCGTGACTATCGCCAATCAACATGATTGTTGGCGGATTATTGCTATCTTTTACAGAACAAAAATCAAGCTCTTTTCCCCATTTTTTAAGGCATTCTTTTTGGCGAAACCACTTTTTATTCCATTCATCATGCCCTAATTCGCCTTCGTTCCAACTTTTTTCAAAATTAAATCGATTCGGATAACCAGCGTGTTGCTGAATTTGAAATCCGACTAAACCAACTAATAGTAAACTGACAAATAAACCAGCCGTAATGCCTTTGTGATTCCAAAAACGCAGACGTTTTTCAATGAATTGATACGTCAGCCACGCCAATAAAACACTCAAAAGTAACGCCAAAACACGCAAATAACCTTTTGGTTTTTCCATTTCAATAGTTCGCATTAAAGCTAATAAAGGCCAATGCCATAAATAAAGCGGATAACTTATTAAACCCAACCAAACAGCACCTTTGCTCGCTAAAATGTGCCGATTAAACCACGCTTTTTCACCCGCTAAAATCAAACCCGCTGCGCCCAATGTTGGTAATAATGCCCAGCCATTCGGGAACGTAATTTTTGAATTATCCAAACCAATCCACGCGCTAATAATTAACGCCAACCCCGACCACGCCAATATATTCGCCGCATTATTATTTTTAAATAAAGGGAGTTTTGCGAGAAAGTTATCAAAACGTTGACGCTGATACAAATTAACGTGTGCAACGCTGCTACCAACCAATAATTCCCACGCGCGAGTTTGCGGAAAGAAAAATACGCCCGTTGGATTTTGGTCAATCAAAAATACATTTAACGCAAACGAACTGAGCAAACTTAAAATAATCAACGTGAACGCATTGCCTTTGAATCGTACCGTCAACATTAACAACAGTGGGAAAACCAAATAAAATTGCTCTTCAATTCCGAGCGACCACAAATGCAACAGCGGTTTAAATTCAGCATCGATGTCAAAATAGCCCGACTCATTTTGCAAAACCAAATTGGAAATATAAACTGCACCAGCAGCAACGTGTTTGCCTAAGGCTTCATATTCCTCAGCTAACAACGAAAACCAGCCAAATGTTAAACAAAAAATCAGCACGACTAATAACGCGGGAAAAATACGTTTAATGCGGCGACTGTAAAATTCGATAAGATTAAATTCGCCTTTCGCTTGGGATTTGAGAATAATGCTGGTAATTAAATAACCCGAAATCACAAAAAAAATATCAACACCGATAAAACCGCCTTTAATAAATCGTGGGAAACCATGAAAAATTAAAACCAGTAAAACAGCGACGGCTCGCAATCCGTCAATATCGGGGCGATAGTTTAAATGTTGATTATGAGTCATAAATAAAACAGGAAAAAATGGAAAAATTAGACAAAATACTTGTGATTGCCATGCCGTATTTGGGCGATGTTTTATTGGCTACACCGCTAATTCATTCGTTGCGGGCAGCATATCCCAATGCACAAATTGATGTATTGGTATTTAAAACTACGCAAATTATGTTGGAAGGCAATCCCGATATTTCAACTGTGATAACAGCCCTGCATCGTGCCACTTTTCGAGAACAATGTCAGCTTATTTGGCAAATTTTTCGTCGTTACAACGCGGTTTTCACTTTGCCGACAAATGACCGCGCGTTTTTTTACAGTTTATTTTCTGCGCCATTACGAATAAACGCAGTGCCACCAAAATCAAAAACGGGCGGGTGGAAACGTTTTTTTGTCACGCATTGGGTAGAGTTTGACGATGATAAAACGCATACCGTTTTACAACATTTGAAATTGCTGGATTTAGTTGGTATCGAACCACGTTACAAATTAGTTCCGCCGCAGGTTAAAAATCCGATTGATGTGGCAAAAAAATTTCCGTTCATGATGAAAAATCGTTATGCCATTTTGCATTGTTGTCCGCAGTGGATTTACAAACAATGGACTTCTGAAAACTGGTTGATTGTTGCGCGACATCTTTTAAGTTTGAACATTACGCCCATTTTTTCGGGTGGAAATTCGCCTGATGAACTCATTTATGTTGCAAATTTAATGACGCAATTACCCGATGTGGCAATCAATTTAGCGGGCAAAACGTCGTTAGCGGAACTAACTGAAATTATCAAAAACGCGCAATTTTTTATTGGTGTTGATACGGGCGCGACACATTTAGCGGCGGCGACGGGCATTCCTGTTATCGCACTTTTTGGCGCAACCAATCCTGTTGTGTGGTCGCCTTTTCCGTTTGATTATCAACGTCGTGAAAATCCTTTTGTGCGTAAAGGTTCGCAATATGTCAGCAATATTCATTTATTACAAGGCGAAGGCGATTGCGTTCCGTGTCAATTGGAAGGTTGCGACAGAAATCGACAAAGCCGCAGTCGCTGTTTAGACGACTTATCCGCCGAGCGTGTTAATTCGCTGGTTAATCAATTGTTAAAACGATTGTGTTAGAATTCGCGCCTAAACTTAAATCTATTTAAAACTAAAAAAACCATGAATCCACTCAAATATGCCGTAACATTTGCCTGTTATAACCAAGTCGATTACACGCGCCAATGCGTTGAAAGTATGATTAAACACGGTTTTGATTTAAGTCGTTTGGTGATTGTTGATAACGGTTCAAGCGACGGCACTCGTGCGTATTTAGAAACTTTGCCTTTGGGCGGACGAATTTTTAATGACGGTAATTTAGGTTGTGGCGTGGCGTGGAATCAAGGCGTGTTGGCGTTGCAAGCCGAATGGACGGTTGTGATGAATAACGATGTTTTAGTTTGCAAAAATTGGATTGAAAACTTAATTACCGTCGCAGAACAAAATAATATCAAAATCATTTCACCTTCTTTGATTGAAGGCGCGTTAGATTATGACTTTGATGAATTTGCAAGTGACGCAATTTCAAAAATGAAAGGCGCGTTACGTTTAGGTGGACGACACGCAGTTTGTTTGGTTGTACATAATTCAGTTTGGCAAGAAATCGGCTATTTCCAACCTGTACCAAAATTACTCGGTTACGAAGATACGTTATTTTTTAATGAAGCCGAAAAAGCAGGAATTTCGTGTGCAATTACAGGCGAGGCGTGGCTACATCATTATGGTTCAGTCACACAAACCGCGATGAAACAAGAGCGTGGTTTAGCCGCAAAAGACGGTTTGGGTTATCGCTACAATTACCGATTATTAAAACAAAGTTGGCTAGAACGAAAATTGCGAAAAATTGCTAAACTTAAACAAGCTAAAAAATGGCGCGAAGACGAATTGCAAAAATACGAAATGACCATGCACGGCGTTCGCGAGGACGGTAATTTTAAATGGAAATAAAACTCTCCGTTATTGTCATCACAAAAAACGAAGAATCGCACATTGTTCAATGTTTAGAATCTGTGAAATGGGCAGACGAAATTATCGTGTTGGATTCGGGAAGTTCTGACGAAACCGTTTCGATTTGTCACCAATTCACGCCGCACGTTTTTGAAACGGATTGGCAGGGTTTTGGCATTCAAAAACAACGCTCTTTAAACAAAGCGACGGGCGATTGGGTGTTGTCGATTGATGCTGATGAAATTATTACGCCTGAACTGCGCTATGAAATTGAACAAGCGATTAACCAAAATCAGCATGACGCTTTTTTATTGCCGCGATTGTCGAGTTATTGCGGTAAATTCATCAAACACGGCGGCTGGTATCCTGATTATATTTTGCGTTTATTTCGTCGGAAATTGGGACATTTTACCGACGACCTAATTCATGAGCGGGCGATGGTTAAAGGTAAAACTGGCAAATTAAACGCGCCCATTTTGCACGAATCCTACAGCGATTTGAGCGAAATGTTAGAAAAAATGAACCGCTATTCGTCATTGAACGCGCAAAAATTATTTGAACGTGGCGTGAAAAGTTCATTATCAAAAGCAATTTTTCGCGCATTATGGAAATTCATTCAAACCTATTTTGTGAAAGCCGCATTTTTAGACGGAAAACACGGTTTAATGCTGGCGATTTCAAGCGCGGAAAGCGTTTATTATAAATATCTAAAATTGCTCGAATTACAAAAAAAATGCCGCTGAAAATTGCTCATATCAATTTGGCAAAAGGTTTGCGCGGCGGCGAAAATCAAACGCTGGCGATGATCCAAGGTTTGCAAAATTTTCATATTAAGCAAACGTTAATTTGTCGCAAAAATAGTTTACTCGAACAACAAGCGGTAAAACTTCACATTCCCGTCATTGCGATTTACAAACCCTTTTTGTTGAATGTAACAAAGCTAAAATCGTTTGATTTAATTCATGTTCACGAAGGGCGCAGTATTTATTTTGCGTTAGTTGTAAATTTACTTTTTAACTTGCCGTTTTTGGTCACGCGCCGAATTTTGAATAAACCACGCGAAAAATGGCTCACGAAGTTAGCGTATAGAAAAGCTGGGTTAATCGTTTCAGTTTCACAAAAAATTGATGCCGTAATGCGGGATTTTTGCCCGAATCAAAAATTTAAAATTATTCCCGATATTGCGCGTCACCTCGAATCCAATCCAAAAGAAATCGCCAATTTAAAAGCACAATTTGAAGATAAATTTATCGTCGGTCACGTTGGCGCGTTAGATGATGCAATCAAAAATCAGTCGTTAATTTTAAAAACAGCAAATCAGTTACGCGAACATAAAAACATCATTTTCATCTTATTAGGCGTGGGAAAAGACGAAACGAAATTGAAAAATTTAGCTGATGAATTGAACTTACCCAACGTCATTTTTGAAGGTTTCAAAACGAACATTGCCGATTATTTCGCGTTGTTTGATATTTTCGTTTATCCATCGAAAGAAGAAGGTTTGGGTTCGGCAATTTTGGAAGCCTTTCATTTTAAAAAACCTGTCATTGCCGCAAACGTTGGCGGCATTCCTGATATTTTGGGCGATAACGAATATGGTTTATTGGTAAATCCGTTTGATGACCACGAATTAGCCGAAAAAATTATGGCATTATACCAAGACGAAACCTTACGAAATCACTACGCCGAAGCGGGTTTTGAACGAAAAGAAGCCTTTAGTTCTGATAAAATTTGCGGCGATTATTACCAGCTTTATCAACAAATTCTCAACATTCATGCCTAAACAAAAAACCAACAAACAAATTGCTCATTTAGCGTAAATATGCCATTCTGTACATTATTTATGTACGGAATGGAGATTGAAAATGAATTTAGTGAACGTGACTGATTTACGGCAACGATTACCCGATTATTTAAAACAGGTTCAGCAAGGTGAAGAAATTATCATAACCTTACACGGCAAAAGCATTGCGCGAATTGTACCTAATTTCCCCGATAACAAACGTGAGTTAGCCTTAAAGCGGTTGGAAGCCTTGCGCGGAAAAATGCTTGTTGGCGATATTCTTTCACCGTTAAACGAAGAATGGACGGGCGATGCTAACCATTTGTGATACGCATATTTTGTTATTTTGGGCGGATGATCCAAAGCGTTTATCGGCAACAGCCAATGCCGCATTGGAAAACGGAAATTTAGCGTGTTCTGACATTAGCTTGTGGGAAATTGCAATGTTGTACTCGCGCGGCAGAATCAATAATCATGCTGGCGTAACGGCAGCGGCATATATTCAAGATATTTTGCTCGGGTTGGATGTAACCGTGTTGCCAATTACGCCCGAAATTGCCGAATTATCGCAAAGTGAGCTATTTATTCATGGTGATCCAGCCGACCGACTTATCGCCGCTACGTCATTGGTTCATCGTGCATTATTGATTACGGCAGATGAGAAACTTCGAGCCGTCCCGACACTAAAGTGTATTTGGTAAAAATAATCCACTAATTCAACTCATGCAAAAAACCAATTTAGAAATTTACAAACGCCTCATCGCTTACATCAAACCACATCGCCGATTATTTTTTATCAGTCTTGTGGGATTTTTGGTGTATTCCGCGACGCAGCCGTTATTTGCGAAAATGATTCAAGAAATCATCGACACGCTGCAAGCCAAATCCCACGAAAAACTCTATTATTTACCGCTGTTATTTAGCGGTTTGATTATCGTGCGCGGCATCGGTTCGTATTTCGGCAATTACTTTTTAGCCAAAGTGTCGTCGAACGTGATTCATACGTTGCGCTGTGAAATTTTCGAGAAATACACGCAATTGCCGACCGCTCATTTTGATTCCAACAACAGCGGCTACATGATTTCGCGCATCACGCACAACGTGAATCAAGTCGCGCAAGCCACGACCGATGC
>JBAXMT010000090.1:0-8612 GCA_037134135.1 Methylococcaceae bacterium
TACGGAAATCGCCTTGATGTTTCGTTGCATCAGCACGAGTCGCTAATTTACCTTCAACGGCTGCAACCGATAGAAGGGTTGCATCTGAAACCAAACTTTTAATGCTTTCTCGCATCAAAATCAGATATTCATGAATTTGGTCATCATTAGAGGCTTTTGCCATTTCTGCGGTCATGTCGCCATTTGCAATTTTAGTCACATACGCCACTAAATCAGATAACCAACCATGTACGCCGTTGACGGCTTGCTTCATTTTATCGTGATCGCCTTGGCAAGCCACTTCAACTTTTTGACGTAAATCACCGCCACAAATCAATGAAAGAATGCGATTACCTTCGCCAATTGGTAACAAAATTGCGTCCAGCATATTATTTACGCCGTTCACAACCGCTGCATATTCACCTTGGAATTTTTCAGGTTTTCCGCGTTCTGACAATAAGCCTTCATTCGATGCAACCGTTAAACGTTGCATTTCGTCTTGTAATGATTTTAGAACGTTGATGACTTGAATTAGACTTTTTGATAGTTCATCGTTTTCAGAACGAACATCAACTTTCACACTAAAGTCACCCGCTGCAATGCCTTTCGCCGCTGCAGCTTGTTGATTGATAGCATCAATGCAAGTGTTTAAGTTGTTTTTCAATACGTTGAAATCGCCGTTATAAGTATCGGTAATTTTCGCTGGTGTGTTGCCTTGTGAAATTTTATCCACATAATCCGCTGCCACATTCAATGGTCCAATTACCGCGTCTAACGTACCGTTCACACCTTCCACAATTTTACGGAAATCACCTTGGTGTTTCGTTGCATCTGCTCGCGTCGCTAAACGCCCTTCAAACGCTGCTACCGACAAGATGTTGGCATCGCCAACCATTCGCGCAATGTTCTCTTTTAAAAGGCAAACACTTTCGTGCAATTTTTTAACAGTCCCTTCTTCAGAGCAAAACGTTAAATCATGAGTTAAATCGCCATTTGCAACAGAAAATAAAACATCCGTTACCTGTTTGAATGCCGTGACATCATTCCATTCAACGATAGTATTAGTGCGTTTACCGTTCGTATCAAACAAAGGTGTGGCTGATAAAGAAAAAGTGCGACCGCCAAGGTTTATTTCAGTGGAGGTTTTTCCTCTTAATCCGTCCATCATTTTGCGTTGGTGTGATGGATTTCTATAAAATATATCCATATTTGTCCCCATCAATGTATTTTTATTGAACTGCGGCAAATCTTTGCGGATGTCGGATTCTGCATTACTGAACATACTCATTAACGAGGGATTCATGTAAATGATGTTGTAATTTTCATCTGCTAATTGCAGACAGGTTGATACCCCTTCGAGTAAATGCTCTATTTTTACATCGCCAAGCAGCGAACCACTTATCATTTTTTCTTCAGTCATCTCATCTTCTCCATTTAAAAAGTTAGTTTTCGACGCTTCTATCACTGGCGTTTCTTCCTGTGACGCATCTGTTTTTATATCTGTTGTGCTGCTTATTTCTTTGTCCACCCACGCTAACGGATCATTCGGTGGTTTCTGTATTCGTCTGCGTCTTTCTGCCATTTATTTCCCCCTCTTAAATTTTCGGATTATTTTGTCTTAACCAATAATTTGTTAAGGACAAATAATCATTAGCACCCGAACTATCAGGTGCGTAATCGAAAATGCTGTAACCATAACCAGGTGATTCAGCAAGCCGCACCGATTTACGAATTACGCCACCAAAAAAATTATCACTAAAACGCTGCGTTAAACTTTCGCGAGTCTCTCGATGCACAAGCAATCGAGCATCATATCGACACAATAACAAACGCAGTTTTGTGCGTGGAATATTGAATTTCTCCATCGTTTTAAACAAACGACTCACACCTTGCATACTCAAAAATTCAGGTTCAAGCGGTGTTAAAATCCAATCGGCTTCTACCATCAAACGTGCGACGCTTGAATTCCAAACGGGTGGTGCATCAATAACGACAAAGCCTTCTAGTTTCATGCGGGAACTCGAAATCTCTGGCTCCGTAACAGGATTACAATCCCCAGCAATCAATGATAAATTTTCAGCGATTTCTAACGATTTTCCAGGTCTTCCCGCTAACCAATCACTAACATTCCAAGCAAAATCTTCTGCTCGATGACCTAGTGCCGCCGTTAAATGAGTTTGTGGATCTAAATCAACTAAGGTCACTGGTGAATTGCCAAAACGTGCCAAACCTGCACCTAAATTTAATGCTGTTGTCGTTTTACCTACACCGCCTTTTTGATTGAAAATGAGAATGTTCATACTCAATTCTCAGTTATTCAGACTTAAATGCCGAAAGCGTTTGTTTTAAATCAATAATATGTTCAGAGATTAAGCATTGTGCATCCAATAAAATGGCAACTTTGCTGCCTTGTTTTCCCAAACCGCGAATCACGCCTTCTCTATTCGTTCCGAATTGTGGCGGTTGATCAATTTGGCTTTCAGGAATTTCCATCACTTCACTCACGTTATCGACAATCAAGCCAATCAGCACGCCATTAATATCAAGAACAATAATCACAGTACGTTCGCTGTACACTTCTTCAGGCATATTGAAGCGTTTACGAACATCCATTACTGGAATAACTTTCCCTCTTAAATTGATGACACCTTTAATAAATGTAGGAACATCGGGAACTTCCATCACGCGCTGCATTCCAACAATTTCAGTGACGAAGTTAATCCCAATACCATATTCCTCAGCTCCCAAACCAAAAGTGAGATACATGTCGTTAATATCATTTTCATCGTTGAATACTAAATTAACTTCATCATCGTCAACTTTTCGTTGCGTTGTTTCTTGCTGCGTATTGTTTTGCATTTGCACCCTCCTAAATTTTGTAATGATTCATTTTTATTATCTAAGCGTGTTAATTAACGCTTTAGGGATTTGTTCTAAAGGTAGCATTTGTTTAACAGCTCCTAAATTTTGTGCCGCTTTTGGCATACCAAAAACAACGCAAGTCGCTTCATCCTGAGCGTAGGTGAGTCCGCCAGCTTGACGAATAGCCAACATTCCTTCCGCGCCATCTTTCCCCATACCTGTTAAAACCGCAGCAGCTACTTTACAAATTGCTTCACTCGCTATCGAATGAAACAGCACATCTACTGCTGGGCGACAATAATTAACAAGCTCGCCTTCTTCTAACTTAATTCGATACTGATTACCTAAACGAATAATTCGCGTATGAAATAAACCGCCAGGTGCAATTAAAATTTGTCCTGGAACAACTAAATCACCATCTTCGGCTTCTTTTACTCGCATTTGGCATAAATTATTCAGTCGAGTTGCAAATGCCGTCGTAATTCCGCCTGGCATGTGCTGAACAATCAAAATGGCAGGAGAATCTGCTGCAAAAGTAGGTAAAATCCGCCCCAATGCCTCTACGCCGCCTGTTGATGAACCAATAGCAATAATGCCTGTTTTGTCGCAGGAAGAAGAAACCGATCCCGCGCCCCCGCGTGCATTGCTATGCACTATCTTTTTTACAGTGATGCCCGCTGCCCGCTTAATACGTTGATTTATTTCATTTTTTGACATTGCCAAATGGTCAACCGCGTTTAGTGTCGGTTTTGCAATCACATCTACAGCACCTGCTTCTAAAGCATCGAGCGTAATACGCGCACCCGCTTGTGTTAGCGAACTGATAATCACTGTTGGAATAGGCATCACTTCCATAAATCGTTTAAGAAACGTAATACCATCCATACGCGGCATTTCAACATCTAGCGTAATTACATCTGGATCCAATTCCACCATTAAATCCCGCGCTTTGTAAGGGTCGGCCGCTTCACCAATTACTTCAAGTTCAGGATCCTCTGACATATTACGCACGAGCATTTTTCGTACCAGAGCAGAATCATCAACAATTAAAACGCGAATTCGTTTTTTGCTAATAGACATGATTTATATCCTTCCGATAAATTCCAGCCCCAACGTTAATCCAACGTGTTTTGAGATGACGCAATGTCGTGGTTACACTCGTCAATAGCCAGCCCCCGTCTTGGGTTGCGTCGTAAATATTTTCAATAATTTCTTGTTGATGCACTTCGTCAAAGTAATAAAGTACGTTTCGACAAAAAACAACGTCAAATAATCGTATAAAAGGGTACGGGGTAGTTTTTAAATTCATATTTCGGAAAGTACACAAGTTACGAATCTGTTTATTAACACGATACTGTCCGTCACCCGCTGATTCAAAATAGCGTTTTACAATATCGTCTGCCGTATGTTCAATAGCGGTTCGACGGTAAATTGCGAGTTCAGCGTGAGCAATTACTTGCTTATTAATATCTGTTCCTAAAATACTTAAATTGTTTCGCGCCCATTCCATACCTTTCGCTTCAGTAGCAATCATTGCGATTGTATAGGCTTCATCGCCCGTTGAAGCGGCAGCACTCCAAATACGAACATCATCTTTGTTCAAAGTCGGTAAAATGACATCTCGGAAATAATCAAGCACTTGTGGTTCACGAAAAAAATAAGTGTGATTCGTCGAGGCGGCATCGATAACCTGTGAATGTAATTCCCGCAAATCAGGATTTTCAAGGGCATTAGCTAATTCAAATAAATTAGAAAATTCTTGAGTTTCACAAACGTGCATTAATCGTTGCAGCAATAATTCTTGTTTTTTTTCGGGATAGTGCATACCGCAACGCTTATTTAACCAAGCGCGAATACGATTAAATGCAGAAGCATCTGAAGTTATATAAAGTGCCATTATGTTTTCCCTGAAATGAGTTGCTCACAATCTAATACCGTAGCGACTTCGCCTGTTCCCAACAACGCACACCCCATGCTTGCACGAATTTTTCCTAAAGAAGGCGGCAACGGTTTCATAACCACTTGTTGTTGATCAAAAATTTCATCAACAGGCAAACCAATTTGACCTTGGCTCGTGGTGAAAATAACGATAATTTGCGAGATGAGTGGAATTTTCTCTTGAGTCGCCTCACCGTAAAATTCGTCCAACCGACAAATCGGAATAAAACAATCACGCACTTTGACAACTTCTGAACTGTCATCCGCAGAAATATGGGTGATTTGAGAGTCGAGCGGTTGAAAAATTTCACTAACTACATCAATCGGTGTGGCGTAAAGACGATTACCAACGCGCATTACTAGACTATCAAGAAATGCCAACGTGAGTGGAATCGATAACGTGACGCGTGCGCCCACGCCTGTTTCACTGTGAATCGCAATTCGTCCGCGCAATTCTTTGATGGTGTTATTTAAAACATCCATGCCCACGCCGCGCCCAGAAAGATTCGTAACCGCTTCCGCCGTTGAAAATCCTGGTTGAAAAATCACTTTCCAAAGCACGTCGTTAGGCGGTTCTTCCGTCGCACCAAATAATCCACGTTCCCGCGCACGCGCTAAAATGCGTTCCCGATGCAAACCACCGCCATCATCGGCAATGGTGATGTTAATGTCGCCGCCCACTTGCGTTGCGGATAATGTAATCGTGCCGACTTCAGGTTTTCCGACTGCGATGCGATTGGCGGTAGATTCCAAACCATGATCTGCCGAATTACGAACAATATGTACTAAAGGTTCATAAAGTCTATCGACGACAACTTTGTCGATTTCAAGGTCTTCACCGATAAGTACCAAATTGATTTTTTTGTTAGTTTGGCGTTCTAATTCGCGAATCATACGGCGCATTCGTCGAAAAACTTCCCCCACTTCAACTTGACGTAATTCTGTCGAAATTTCTTGAATTTCACGCACAATCATTTTTAAACGATGAGCGGATTTTTCAAATTCGTCTAATTCCAAACCTTGCAATTCGGAACAGTTGATAGTTTCCGATACACTCAAACCGAGTTCACCGACTATGTCCATTAATCGTGATACTTTTTCGGCTGGCACGCGCAAAAAGGCAGTTTGTTGTGCGCCAGACGTACTGGATGTGTCATTATCGGCTTCATTACTCATCAATTTATTCTCATTTGTAAAACGCAGTTAAATTTTTAAATCCAGTTATTGGCGGAAATATTTTTTAAATAATAAATATACTTATAATTTATCAGGTAATAGATAGTATTCCTATTACTAAAAATATTTTTTGAATTCAATTTGCAATCGTTGAATAAATACAGCAATTTCATTGCCATGTGTCGCAGATTGTTGATTTCATGAATTTTATAAACAAACGAACTCCATTGAGCGTTGCGTTTTATTTGCAGGCGGTTCATCGTTTCCAGAACAATGGTTACAGCACGGCATTGGAACGCGCTGAAAATAATTTGACTGCCACTGCGCGAGATTTAGGTACCACTCGTGAAACATTACGTTATCGAGTGAAGAAAATATCAATTAAAAACTATTGATGTGTAATTGTTTCGATAGTTGACTATTTTGCTAGGTTAAGTATATTAAACGTAATTCTCCATATTTTTACTAAGGATTTTATTATGCGTTTAACTACAAAAGGTCGTTATGCTGTAACGGCGATGTTGGATTTAGCACTTCACAGTCAAGAAAAACCCGTGACGCTCACTGAAATTGCGGCACGACAAACTATTTCGTTATCCTATTTAGAGCAACTTTTTGCACGGTTACGAAAAGCCGATATTGTACGAGGTGTTCGGGGACCTGGCGGGGGTTATCAACTCAGTCAAAACCCACAAAAAGTTAGTGTCGCGGCGGTTATTGAAGCAGTAAATGATTCGATTGATTCTCGCAAATGTGGCGGTGAAGCGAATTGCCAACACGAAAGTATGTGTTTAACGCATGATTTGTGGACAGGGTTAAGCGAACATATTTATGGTTATTTATCGAACGTTACGCTGGCAGATTTGATTCAAAAAGGTAATGAACGTCGTAACACAGAGCAAAATGATGAGAGCATTGTGTCTATTAAAAAAATGCAAAATTTGATGTAGTTTTTTTGCCTGTTCATAAAAATCAACGTTTTATCACAAACAAAAAAAACCGCCCTTTGAGTTTCCACAAAGGGCGGTTAAAGCAAATCCCCCAGCCTTTCAGGCTGCCCCCTTCAAAAAGGGGGCGAAAGATTAAAAAGCGGGCTTTTGATTTTAATGGTTTTCTCCCTTTTTGAAGGGAGAGGCACGAAGTGCAGAGTCGGATTTGCTTTAAGCTCGCGGCACAGACAACACAAAATCATCCGCCATCAAATTCTTAAAGCCCGTCAATTCGATTTCCATTTCGGTGGTTTTCGGGTCGTTGTCGAGGTTCAATTTTACAATCGTGGTCGTGTTCACAAAATCCATTTCATAACGCACTTGATTGATTGCGCTAAAGGCTTGCGTGCCAATGTAACTTAATTGTCCGCTTGCAATCGCGCTTAAATCTATGACTTCACCTACTACATCAAATTGAAAATGCTGAATAATATCTCGATTTTCTTTTCCGACACCAGAATCATTTTTTTTAAAAATAAATACATCTATTCCTTCGGCAATCCCATTGTAGTTGGCAAATATATCAATACCTGTTCCTCCGTCAATCGTATTATTTCCCTTTCCACCATCTAACCAGTCATTCCCATTTCCGCCTTCTAACCAATCATTTCCATTACCAAATATCCTGTATGTATCTTTGAGTTGAACATCGAATGTTATTACATCCATAACATCACCATAAAGCTTATCTTTACCATCACCACCAATTAACAAATCATTGCTTACACCGCCATGTAATGTGTCATCACCACTGCCACCTGATAAAACATTTTTAGCTGTCTCGTTATAGGAATAAGCGTTGTAATACCTGCTGTTGTGATAATAACTAAAATAACTGCCCGCACTCAAGAAATCATCTCCCACACCACCAATCAAAGTATCTGCTGAACCATCACCACCCAAAATGGAATCGTTACCGTCGCCGCCATCAATCCAACGAACAGAAGAGTTTCCGCCTTGAATCGTATCGTTACCACCTAACGCCATAATTCGCACATTTTTAGCGTTTGGTAATGAATCTAAAGAAAGCGTTTCAGCATTTTCTGTTTGAGAAAAATCCCAATCAAAAACCATGTCAGCGGGTGGTTTGGTAGCGTCAGTTTCAAAGACATTTGCGAGAGCGTAAGTCGCATTTGCATCGGCAAGGGCTTTAGCGTCCGCAATCGCCTTGGCATCGATGATAGCCTGAGCGTCTGCCTTAGCTTTTGCGTCGATAATGGCTTGTGCATCAGCAAGGGCTTTCGCATCGTCGGCGATTTTCGCATCTACAATCGCCTTTGCGTCGGCAACCGCTTTCCGCATCAGCAATAGCTTTAGCATCCGCAAGGGCTTTGGCATCGGTGGCAATTTTGGCATCAGCAAGAGCTTTAGCGTCTGCAATCGTTTTTGCATCGAGAATGGCTTTGGCATCGGCAATTATTTTTGCGTCAGCAATGGCTTTCGCATCGGCGGTAATTTTAGCTGCGGCGGCATCTGAAATAGCTTTAGCGTCTGCAATTGCCTTTGCATCGGCAACAGCTTTTGCGTCCGCAATGATTTTGGCATCGGCGATGGCTTTCGCATCGGCGATAATCTTGGAATCAGCGGCGGCTTTGTCTGCAATCGCTTTATCAGCCAGCAATTCTCATTATGAAATCAAACAGCTTCAGGTATAGGAATTTCAAGACC
>JBAXMT010000091.1:0-8529 GCA_037134135.1 Methylococcaceae bacterium
TTGTATGAGCCAGACAACGGACCAATTGCAGATGCAAATCCTGTTGTCTTGGTTCCAGTAGTAAGGAGGTCAAACTTTTCGACCTGGTACTCGCCAGCAGGCACAGTGGTGTTTTGCACGCCAGCAGCTTCAAAGGTAAAAACCAATGCCGCTTTTGCATAATTCGGCAATAAAAAGGTCATCAATAAACAGATGATGAAAAATAAGAAATTCTTTTTGATGTGCATTTGATTCACCTTTTTACAACTTAAAATTTAATTGTGGCTTTTCAGAATTTTACGTTTATGCGTTTGTCATTTAAACCGAATTCATGTGTAACCAATCTTGTAAAACATTGTCCATTTTGTCTTGCCAATTTTTACCCGTTGCTTTGAATGCTTCGACAACATTAGCGGAGAGTTTTACAGTGATTCGCTGATTTATATTTGATGGCATTGCAGTCAACATGGGTTTAATTCGATTCCATTCTTCGTTAGTTAAAGGTATCGAATCAGCATCAGATAATGCGGCTGTGGTAATCATTGCGTCTTCTTCGACGGTTGGAAAAATGGTTGTTGATTTAAGTGCTGGCATAACGATTTACCTCTTTATTGTTGGCTTTTCTTAAACTTATAATTCGTCTTGAATTATTTCTGTCTACAAATACAACACAAAAAATTCTGTCACCAATGTAGCCTAATCCAATCATGCGCTGTTCATTGTAATCATGTCTATCATCATGCCAAGTGATGGCAGTTTCCCATTCAAATTTTTCCGCTTCAGCTAATGAACAACCATGTTTTTCAAAATTTAATACGTCTTTTTTTGGGTCAAAAGTGATTTTCATCATTTTTAAAAATTCTTTTTTGTGTTCATTTTGATTCACCTTTTTACGGCTTAAATTTAAAACGGCTGATTTTTGAGATTAAAATTTCAGTTGAAATGACTTAAACATCTACGCAGCCAATCCTACAAAACTTATATAATAGCGTGATTATTATAAGCCCGTTGTTTAACGTCCGCCATTTTTAAAAGTTATAAAATTCATGACACAAATTTACGATTTACACTGCCATTCCACCGCATCTGATGGTGAATTATCGCCGACAGAATTAGTTCATCGTGCTGCAAAAAATGACATTTCGATGTTAGCACTTACGGATCACGATACCGTTGCAGGGCTTGCCGAAGCTAAAAAGTGCGCCGATGAATTAAATATCAACTTTATCAACGGCATTGAAATTTCAACACAATGGGAAAAAATAGGTGTGCATATTGTAGGTTTGAATATCTATCCACAACATGAAGCATTACAAAAAGTAATGGCTGAACTTCATATTATGCGAATTGAACGCGCTGAGAAAATCGCGCTGAAACTCGCTAAAAAAGGGATTCCAGACGCGCTTGAATTTGTTCAAAAGACCGTCACAAATGAAACGATTACGCGTGTTCATTTTGCCAATTTTTTGGTGGCACACGCTCACGTTTCAACAATTTCAGAAGCATTTGACCGTTATTTGGGTGATGGAAAATCAGCGTATGTTTCGACAACATGGACACCGTTAGAAAATGCGATTCAAGCGATTCGCGATGCGGGTGGGATTCCAATTATCGCGCATCCATTGCGTTATAAATTAACAGCGACCCGTATGAAAAAATTACTTGGTACATTTAAAAATGCGGGTGGACTAGCCATTGAAGTTGTTACAGGGCGTTACAATCCAGACGAAATGCGGATTTTGGCAAATTATGCGAATCAATTTGAATTGGCAGCTTCCGTGGGTTCAGATTTTCATAGCCCAGAAAATGTATGGATTGAACTTGGACGAATTGCCCCGCTGCCAAATAATGTCAAACCTGTTTGGGAGTTATGGCAATGAGCAATTTTTGGGAAACAAAAACATTAGCAGAAATGAGCCGTGCCGAATGGGAATCTTTGTGTGACGGGTGCGGACGCTGTTGCTTACACAAACTAGAAGATGAAGACACAGGTGAAATCTATATCACCAGCGTAGCGTGTAAATTATTAGATTTAAAAACCTGTCGTTGTACAAATTACAACGAACGCACACGATTTGTACCCGATTGTTTAGAGCTTTATTCTATTGGTTTTGAGCAATATCAATGGTTGCCAAAAACGTGTGCGTATCGTTTATTAAATGATGGTAAAAAATTACCAACGTGGCATCCATTGATTTCAAAACGTGAAAATAGTGTGAAACAAGCAGGAATTACGGTCAGTCGTTACGCGATTTCAGAAAAAACCGTAAAAGACGTGAATGATTTGGAAGATTACGTTTTAGAATTGCAGTCTTGAAATGCAAAAAAGGGTCGCGAACCTAAAAGCTCGCCACCCTTTTTCGTGTGAATCGAATTAAGCGACAGGCTGTTCTGCGGCTTCTTTAATCGCTTCTTTGATACTCAAGCGCACACGACCTTGTTTATCAATTTCTAATACTTTGACTTTGACAACATCACCTTCATTTAAACGATCACTCACTTTTTCAACACGTTCATCTGAAATTTGTGAAATATGAACCAAACCGTCTTTACCTGGCATGATTGCCACAAATGCACCGAAATCCATTAAACGAATCACTTTACCTTCGTAGATTTTACCGACTTCTACTTCTGCGGTAATTTCTTCAATCAAACGACGCGCTTCTTCGCCAGCCGCTTTATCTACTGATGCAACTTTCACAACACCATCGTCAGTCAAATCGACTGCCGCGCCTGTTTGTTCAACAATGCTACGAATCGTTGCGCCGCCTTTGCCGATGACTTCGCGGATTTTACTTGGATCGATTTTGAACGTGATAATGCGTGGCGCGAAATCGGACATTTCAGAACGTGAAACCGCTAATGCTTTATTCATTTCGTCTAAAATATGTAACCGCCCTGCTTTCGCTTGTGCAAGCGCAGTTTTCATAATTTCAGCAGTAATGCCTTGGATTTTAATGTCCATTTGCAACGCGGTAATGCCTTCAGCAGAACCTGCAACTTTGAAATCCATGTCGCCTAAATGATCTTCGTCGCCCAAAATATCAGAAATTACCGCAAAACGGTCGCCTTCTTTAATCAAGCCCATCGCAATACCAGCCACTGGTGCAGATAACGGAACACCAGCATCCATCAATGCTAAACTGCTTCCACAAACCGAAGCCATTGAACTTGAACCGTTTGATTCGGTGATTTCAGACACCACACGGATTGAATACGGAAATTCTTCCATATTCGGCAATACAGCTAAAATGCCACGTTTCGCTAAACGACCGTGACCAATCTCACGACGTTTTGGCGAACCGACAAAACCTGTTTCGCCCACGCTGTAAGGAGGGAAATTGTAATGCAACATGAATGGTTCTTTGTATTCGCCAGCCAATGCGTCGATGATTTGTGCATCACGCGCTGTGCCTAAGGTTGCAACAACCAACGCTTGTGTTTCGCCGCGTGTAAATAACGCCGAACCATGTGTGCGAGGTAAAACGCCAGTGCGAATGCTGATTTTACGCACTTTGTCGAGCGGACGACTGTCGATACGTTGACCTTCGTTTAAAATCGCGCCACGAACAACATCATATTCTAATTGTTCAATTACGCCTTTAATTTCACGTTCTTCATAAGCGTCATCAGCCGTTAATTTTTCAATTAACGCCGTGCGAACTTCTTTTAATTTTTCTTGGCGAACCAATTTTTCTGGAATCAAATATGCCGCTTTTACGTCTGCTTCAATTTCGCTCACTAAACGGTTTAATTCGTGATTTGGCTCAGGTGCAACCCAATCGCTTTTCGCAGGATTCACCGCTACGGCAAATTCGTTAATCGCGTTAATCGCCGTTTGCATTTGTTCATGACCGAATAACACCGCGCCAAGCATGACTTCTTCAGAAAGATTTTTCGCTTCTGATTCCACCATTAAAACAGCTTGTGCTGTACCCGCAACCACTAAAGTTAAATCAGATTCTTTTAAAACTTCAGGCGATGCGTTTAACAAATATTGACCGTCTTTGTAACCGATTCGAGCTGCACCAATTGGACCATTAAATGGCAAACCTGAAATTGCTAAGGCTGCTGATGCACCTAATAACGCGACTACTTCTGTGTCTACTTCGGGATTTAACGATACCACGGTGGCAATAATCTGCACTTCGTTGGTATAGCCTTCTGGAAATAAAGGGCGAATCGGGCGATCGATTAAGCGAGAAATTAAGGTTTCTTGTTCAGACGGACGACCTTCACGCTTGAAGAATCCACCTGGAATTTTACCTGCCGCATAGGCTTTTTCTTGGTAATTCACGGTTAACGGGAAAAAGTCACCGCCCGCTGCTGATTTTTTGCCTACCACTGTGACTAAAATAGACGTTCCGCCCACATCAATCATGACTGCGCCGTCAGCTTGACGAGCAATTTCGCCAGTTTCAAGGATAACTTTTTGATCGCCGTACTGAAATTCTTTCCTAATAGGATTCACTATGAGGGTTCCTTTGTTTGAAGGGTGTTTTAAAAATAAGTTTGTTTTTAGCTAAAGCAAAAACGGCACAGAATGTGCCGTTTTCTAGGTGGTTTTTTATTTACGCAACCCTAAGCGTCCGATTAACGTGCGGTAACGTTCGCCATCTTTATTCTTCAAATAATCCAACAATTTGCGACGTTGATTAACCATGCGTAACAAACCGCGACGTGAATGGTTGTCTTTTTTATGTGTTGCAAAATGAGGTGCTAAATGTTGAATGTGAGCCGTCAATAAGGCTACTTGAACTTCTGGTGAACCTGTGTCAGTTTCTGATTGACGATAGGCTTCAACGACGGCTTTTTTTTGTTCTACTGTAAATGGCATTTCGGATAAATCCCTAAAATTAATAAAATGAAAGTTTCCACGATAGGGTGTAGAAACTTGAAATGTTACTCGTCCAAATTGAACAATCTAACGACTGTTATCTTATCATTTAATCCAATTTCACCCAAACCTAAAAACAAATTATCTGCATATAAACGAACATTCTGTTTGCTTTCATTAGTTTTAAAATCAATCGCTTGACCATGACAAATAGCTATTTTTTGTTCAGGTGATAAATGAATCGCTAATAAGTTTTCTAATGGTTTATCAACTGCCATTAAACTCGCGTGCAACTCGCTCAAACTCATCGTGGCGAGTTGTTCAATCGTTTTCGCTTCATGTAAAAAAAACTGTCCCGCTTGCGTGCGTCGTAATGCAGTCACTGTTCCGCCGCAACCCAAATCATGTCCAATATCTTCTGCGAGCGAACGAATATAAGTGCCTTTTGAACACGCCACATCGAGCGTCAATGTTTCGGGTGTAAATTCAAGCAAGTTGATTTCGTAAATCGTAATGTGGCGCGGTTCGCGTTCAATCGTGATGCCTTCTCGCGCCAATTCGTACAACTTTTTGCCGTTATGTTTTAATGCCGAATACATCGGTGGCACTTGCGCTTGTGCGCCTGTAAATTTTTCCAAACAAGTTTGAATTTGTTCAAGCGATAACGGCGGAACAGGTTTTGTTTCGATAATTTGCCCTTCCGCATCGCCAGTATCTGTCATCACACCGAGTTTGACGGTGACTTGGTAACGTTTGTCGTCATCAAGCATCAACGCAGAAACTTTGGTCGCCTCACCAAAACACAACGGCAATAATCCTGTCGCAAGCGGGTCTAAACTGCCCGTATGTCCTGCTTTATTGGCATTAAATAAACGTCGAACTTCTTGCAACGCTTTATTCGACGACACGCCTAAACGTTTATCCAACAAAATTATGCCGTGAACATTTAAACCCGATTTGCGTTTACTCACTTTTCACCTCCAAAAACCAACACGTCGCCGCCGTCATTATTCCAATCGCAAAGAACAAAACGCTGGGCTTTTTTGCCGTTTAATTCAAATTCATGTTTAGCGGGGCGATGCGTGTGACCATGAATCAAGCGGGTGCATTGATGTTGTTGCATGAGGTTTTCGACAGTCGATTGATTCACATCCATAACGTAATCCGATTTTTTTTGTTTGTGCCAAAAACTACGAATTCGATACCAACGTGCCGCGCATAATCGCAACCATAACGGTTTTGAAAGCACATTTTGTTGCCATTCCGATGTGCGTGATTTTGCGCGAAAGGCTTGATACGGAACATCATCGCTACACAATAAATCACCATGCGTTAATAATGTGCGCTCACCTTCCAAATCAATCACTGCGTAATCATCCAACAAAATCACGCCCGTTCCTCGCGCAAAACGCTCACCAATTAAAAAATCACGATTGCCACGTTGTAAATAAACCATCACACCTGAATCAGTTAATCGTTTTAGTTCTCGACGAATTTTAGCGTTCGGTGCCGTAAAATCATCATCGCCGACCCACGCATCAAATAAATCACCCAAAATATAAACCGTGTGGGCTTCGCGTGCTTTTGTTCTTAAAAAATGGAAGAAATGGCGCGTGATTTTAGGTTTATCAAACGATAAATGTAGGTCAGAAATGAATAAAATCATTATTCGATGATTTCAGCTTTTTCAATCACGATGTCAGTTTTTGGAACGTCTTGATGTCCGCCCGCCCGCGAGCCAGTTGGTTCAGCTGCCATTTTATCTACGATGTCCATGCCTTCAACCACTTCTGCAAAGACCGCATAACCCCAACCACTTGCATTTTTACCAGTGTGATTTAAAAAATCATTGTCTTTGTAATTGATAAAAAATTGCGCGGTTGCTGAATTTGGAACGTTTGTACGCGCCATTGCAATTGAACCGCGTGTATTTTTCAAACCGTTATCGGCTTCATTTTCAATCGGTGCGTGAACTTCTTTTTGATGAAAGCTAGTATCAAAACCACCGCCTTGCGCCATAAATCCTTTAATCACACGGTGAAAAATAGTGCCGTTATAAAAACCTTCTTTTACATACGTTAAAAAATTTGCAGAACTAATCGGTGCTTTTTCTGAATTGAGTTGAATCGTGATGTCGCCCATTGACGTGGTGAGTTTAACTTTTTGGTGAGTCATTTTGTTTTCCGTGGCAAAAGCCGTTGTTGTCGTGAAAAGAAACAACATCGAGAGTAATAAGTTACGCATTTGTTTCCTTGAGAATGTTTTAAGAGCGTGAATTTTAGGCGTTTTTAACTTGAAATAGAAGTATCGACTTGTTAAATTGCCTTATCTTTACACATTTATTGGTTCAAAACAGAATGCTGAAAATCTACAACACACTCACCCGTTCAAAAGAAACTTTCACGCCTCGCGTTGCTGGAAAAGTCGGTTTATACGTTTGCGGCATGACCGTTTATGATTATTGTCACGTCGGTCACGCTCGTGTGATGGTGGTTTTCGATACGGTTGTGCGATATTTACGTTATTCAAATTACGACGTGACTTATGTGCGAAATATCACTGATATTGACGACAAAATTATTCATCGTGCGAATGAAAATGGCGAAGATTTTCACGCATTAACTGAACGTTTTATTGATGCCATGCACGAAGATGAACGCGCTTTGTCTGTTTTACCTGTTGATATTGAACCGCGTGCGACTACTTCAATTCCTGACATTATTGCCATGATTGAAAAACTGATTGCCAACGAATTTGCGTATGTTGGCACAAATGGCGACGTATTTTATGCAGTTGAAAAATTCAAAAATTACGGGCAATTATCAGGCAAAAACTTAGATGATTTACAAGCTGGCGAGCGTGTCGATGTTGATTTAGCAAAACGTAATCCAATGGATTTTGTCTTGTGGAAAATGGCAAAAGAAGGTGAACCTTTTTGGGAATCGCCGTGGGGAAATGGTCGCCCTGGTTGGCATATTGAATGCTCTGCGATGTCAACGTGCTGCTTGGGAAATTCGTTTGATATTCACGGCGGCGGCATGGATTTGCAATTCCCGCATCATGAAAACGAAATCGCGCAATCCGAAGGCGCAACGGGTGAAAAGTTTGTGAATTTGTGGATGCACAACGGTTTCGTGCGAATCAATGAAGAAAAAATGTCGAAATCATTGGACAACTTTTTCACCGTGCGCGAAGTATTAAAAAAATATCGCCCTGAAATCATCCGTTTTTTCATTTTGACCAGCCATTATCGCAGCCCGTTAAATTATTCTGATGAATCATTGAATGACGCGGCAGCGGGTTTGACGCGACTTTACACGGCGTTGCGTGACGTTGAAATCGTCGAAACTGACTTTGATTCGGAGTTCAAAGCTCGCTTTGAATCCGCAATGAATGACGATTTTAATACGCCAGTGGCATTAGCGGTTTTATTCGATGTAGCGCGTGAATTGAACAAAACAAAATCGCCTGTTTTAGCCGCAACGTTGAAATCATTGGCAAGCGTTTTAGGTTTGTTACAAAGTGATTCCGAAGTCTTTTTAAAATCAGGAAATAATGACGATGCTGAAATTGATGCACAAATTCAAGCGCGAATTGACGCGAAAAAATCTAAAAATTGGGCGTTAGCCGACCAAATTCGTGATGAATTAAAAGCTAAAAATATCATTTTAGAAGATTCACCCGATGGTTCAACGCGTTGGCGACGTTGAGTA
>JBAXMT010000092.1:0-8519 GCA_037134135.1 Methylococcaceae bacterium
CGGGAACGGGAACGGGAACGGGAACGGGAACGGGAACGGGAACGGGAACGGGAACTGGGAATTTTAGACGTTTTGATGATTCTATTGCAGCTTGATGAAATTCACTTGTAACGAAATCAAGAATCAAACCCGCGTTGACAACATCGACGCGGGTTTTTTGTATCGGCAACAAGTGCGGCATTTTGTCGCACTAACTAAAATTATTTTCACATAATAATATCTAAATCGTTTCGCTTATTGCAAACGTAGCGTTTCGTATATGGCGCGATGTTTACCGTTGTTTCAACCGTCACAATTTCCCACGCCAGTTTGACGGTATCGCCAAATAACAAATAAAGCACGTCATGTTTAATTATTTCAAAATCAGCGTCTTCAGGCGCGATTAAAAAGCGAATTTCGTTAGCGTAGGAATTGTTAGCGTCTTGTCTATCCATCATTGCGCTTTGCTGGAATGTTTCAGCTTGTAGCGCGTAACCAATACCAACAAAATCAAAACTTACATTCTCTTCGTCATCGTTGCCTAAAACACCTAAGCCGCCCATTGTTTCAGGATTTACGCGGTCGATGATTTTGCGGTAAATTTCGCAGTTGTAAGCGTTTGGGTGATTCATAATGACAGCGCGTGCCATTTTGTTGGTTGCGTCGGGGACTGTGTTTAGCATTATTTTTTAATTCCGAGTGCGTTAAGGACTTCTTTAATTTGCTCGTCATTCATGCTTAGGGCTTTTAATTTAGCAAATTGCACATCATAACGAGTTTGTTTTGCGCCTTTAGTTGCTGGGGCTTTCTTTTTGGTTGCCTTAGGGTTTTCTTTGCGAGCCTTTTCAATTGCGGCTTTTATTTTAACGGCGTGCTTATCCGATGTGCGTTTGGCTTGGTTTTTCGTTATCTTTTCGGCTTGTTTTTGGCTGGTAAAAGAGGCGGATTTATTCGTATCATGTGCCTTTCCTTTTTCCATTTGCTTGGCTAAAAATACAGTGATTGCACCGCCCGTTCTAATTTCTTGCATGACGCGCAACAAGTGCTTACAGCCCACGCCCTTTAATTTGGCATTGCGAATTTTTGGAAATCCCGTTTCTTGTGTGCCTAATTTAAACCCGCCAATTGATGCAATGTAAGAATAAAAAAATCGGAATCTCCCGCAGTCACAATCAATCTTTAGCGGCGAATTTCTAAGGCGGTTTGCGGCAAGTTTTGGCGTGGTATCGGCTGACGAGGCTTCACTTTCATAACGCAAAAATTCAACGGTAACATGATGACGATGTACGTTTGGTGTTTCGCCACCTGCATTGGTAATGAATCGCACCGTACCTTTTGAAGCCGATACAGGTGTTGCCATTGTGATTTGTTTTGATGCACGCTCGCGGTCGATTTGTTGCGAGTGATTGATAATTTGTTGCGCGGTCATGCCGCCAGTGAAATTATCTTTGACGGTTTTAATGTTTTCTTTGAATGCCTTTAAATCTTCGAGGGTAATTTCACGCAATACACCGCCGAGCGTGGTCATTAACGTTCTATCAGCATCCCATTTGCCACTTTGAATGTCTTTGACGCTTAGGATTTTGGGAATTGTCTCAGCGGCACGGCGTTGTTTATTCGCGGCATCGTGAACCTTTTTAGCGTCCGCCGCAGAACCCTTTACATTACCTAGCCAATCTTTGGGGCTTTCGTAACCTTCAGCCATCTACTTATCCCACGTCGCTTTAAAATCTTTGCGTAAATCAGGATTCGATTCAAAACCCGTGGCGCGTTTAAACTTTAGCAGTTGACCTTGAACGGGCAAAATCAATTTAATTTGTGGCAACGGCATATCAGCACGATCTAAACCCGCCGCCGCCATAATCGTTAGAAATTCATATCGATTGCCATAAACCCGTTCCGATACCAGTGTTAAATCCCACTTTTCGTCGGGTTTCACTTCGTAAAATACGGCGTTATCCCAACCGTTAGTACGCTGTGAGAATTCTCGCACGGCACGGTAAAAGGCTTTGGCGGCAATGGTGTTTTGTTCAATCATTTTCAACCTCACGTTAAATTTGAGTTAAATTATAGGGGGGAAAATAGCGGGTGGCTTTTGGTTTTCTTTTACTGAAAAAGTAGCGGCTAAATTGAAAAAATAAACCCTTGATTCAGACGCTGTGCCGAAAGTAGCTTGTCGCTGAGTGATTTTGCAGAATTTGAAAAACCTGCTCGATGGTACGCATACCAACAGGCGGCTAAGGTTGAGACTTTTGCATTGGTAATATCGTCTGCGATTCGATAGCGTTGACCGCGTGAATCGATGCCATCTTTTTCAATTGAATCATTGGGATTTGCGCGTTGGGCTTTGTCTGAAAAAACTAAACGGGTACTTTTGCCGTCTTCAGCGATGCCCGATTGAAGTCCGTAGAACGCGATAATTGAATCTTGAATTTTCTCATTATCAAAAAGGCTATCGCGCTCTAGGTTTTTGTCATTGGTTATGACGATACAGTTATCGCGCCTTTCTTTGCGATAGGCGGATTCAACGCTCACAACTAAAATCCGCGAGCTTTCGTCATAAGCAGAAAATACCGTCGCGGCTTTGCCCAAATACCCCACCACGGTAGCCTGTATGGGAATCATATATTTTAAAAAATACCGAAAATTAACAGCGCGTTAAGCACAAAAAGAGATAGGTTGATGGCGTTTAAAATCATAAAATAATTTCTCCAGTTGTGGTTGTTGTCATTACGGTTAAATACCCGTGTGGGTCGTTAATATCGCCGTCTGTGCCTAAACCGTCATTCGGTTCATTATCAGCAGGATTATCAAACATCGGAATCGCACAACGTAGCGTTAAATCAATTGCCAAAATCGTTAAGTTTTTCGCGTCTGTTTGAATGTTCATTGCGGGCGTGTCGCTGGTTTCGAGTTGAATACCAAACGGCAATTTAAACCCTGCGAATTCGTGAAAGGAATCAAACGTGCGATTGCTCATAGCGTCAATGTATAAACAAAACTGTGCCGCAATCGACCGTGCCGTTGGTTCGTCAGCCGCAAAAATAGCAATCTGTGTGCGAATATCCGCCGAAATATAACGCAAGCCAAACATCCGCCCTTTTGTGTCTTCAGGAATACCAACGAATTGACGTTCTGCAATTTGCCGTGTGTATTCGCGTGACGTTGGCACATAATCTTTTGCCATTGCCACGAGAATTACGGGTAATTTTGCAGGATTTGTCGGCGCGTTATCTGTGTCGTTACGTTGCCATGTGGAAAGCATTTCTTCAGCGGCATCGACCATGCGACTTGGACACCACGCGATTGATTTTTCTAAGCCGCGATTACGAAATTCAATCATTGGCTTAGTGGTCGCAGAAATTGAGCGGTAAAACTCACCGATATACTCACCAAATGCTACTTTTACGGGTTGGAACATGACTAAATACCGTCGCGCATGATTTTCGCTAATTCAGAGGCGCGACCTTTTACTTGTGCCGCCCATTTCGATTTCATCATGTTGTACGCCGCGCTTTCGTAGTTTCCTTTGCGTATGAATTCAAGCGTATTTTTAAAGCCAAGCAAGCCATTCAAGCCCATGTTGTAGCACATATTGATTAGCACCCACCGACGCGCCTCATCGAGTTTTTCAAAGCCTTCAATCTTTACTTGCAATGTTTTAGTGATTTCACACACCATCATTGTTAGCAGAATTTCAGCGAAATGCCTTGTTATGCCATTCTCAATCATGTCTTCAACTTCACTTGCTCTTAGCTTTAGCGGATTAGCCTCAAGATTATATCCGTATCCTATTGTGAGCTTCCCAGCCGTACATTTATAGCAAGTGGCACGAAATCCTTCGTGTCTTTTCAGTATTTCTAAACTCATAAATCCCCCTGTTTTTTGTCGCTAACATCAATACCTGTTTTCTTTTGCAGATATTGCTCGATAATAAAAATTGAACGTGAACCAAAATGTCCCGCCATCCCAACTGCCGCCGCTGACATACGAATATCAATGCCTTGCGCGTCGCAGATAAAAAACGTTAATAATCCAACGAATCCACTAATAAAAAGCTCGCCTATCAATTCTGTAATCGAGAATTTTAATGGCATACCACTATTTACCCGCTTAATGTAATGCGCGACACCGCCTAAAATAGACAATCCGCCAACCCACATAAGCGTGAAAAATGGATAATCTAAAGCTGTTTTTTCTAGCATTTTAAAGTTCCTCTATCTATTCATAATTTTCGCCAATATCCCAATTGCGCGTATGACTTCGTTCATTCGATTAACACCCGCAACGTGGACTTTCATTTCTGATTCCTTTCCTTTTTTCCAATCACTAAAGCTCTTGGATTCAAAGAACGTTACGGCATCACTTGATGACATAGATAAGGCGTCTTTTAACGACGTGTTAGAGTACAGCGATAAACTACTCGCTAGGTTGTTGAGGTTGGCTGCCCATTCTGTGCGCGAATCCTGAGATGACGGCGTAAACGCGAAATCGGGCAGGCGGCAAATCCGCCTCCTTATCCGCTGGTAAAACTAAAACCCCCGCGTCATCAAAATCAATTGAGAATAAATGCGTGAGTTTTTCAATGCCTGTTTGGTGCATGAATGACAGCGTAATAAAATCGGATTCACTCAAATTTGCCATGACGTTCATGCGGGCAAGTAGCCAATCTTCGTCAAAATTTGTAGGACATTCTTCGCCTTTGCGTACCAATTGCGCCGCCATTGAACCCAATAACCAGTGCAAACGCCCTGTGATACCGTTCAATTCACCGTCTAGACGCTCAATCGTTTCAGCCGCCCAACCTGTTAAATGTCTGATTTGCCAAAAGTCACCGCCTAAATCACCTAAATCAATCAGCGTGTCGGTGGTTTTAATATCCTTTTCGCCGTTTAGATAATCCATGTAGCTGCCGTTTTCACCGACTTTAAAGTTTGGCGCGTCATCGACTACGCAACTTAAATAATGACAAACCGCTAACACGCGCTCCGATACTGTCCACGCTGTTACGTCGGTATGCTCACCCGCTGATTCGATAGAGTATTTCAAGAATTGCGTGACGGCGACTTGCTCTAAATGTGGCGGTATTTTGGCTAAAGCAATGCTTTCTGAAATCGTTAATTCTTTAAGTTGAATCGTAAGTCTCTTGGTGCGTAAGACTGGGAAATTGACTGACATTTTTGGCGTTCCAAAGATAGTAAAAAGTAGGCTTATTATCGTGGGGCGATTTGAAGTTTTGGCGGGGGTTTTCCTAATTTAAACGACATGATTTTGAAGTGTGAAAACGCGCATTTTTTGTAACTTTTGCGCGTTTATTTTGTTAGGCGCATTCTTTTAATATATGAAAAACAAGCTTTTGATTTAATTATTCATGGTTCAAAGGACAAAAATGCGTCGTCGTATTGATTTCAGGTTGATAAGTGTTATCGGTTCAAGAATGCGTGAGGCGCGAGATATTGCAGGAATGCAGCAGATTCACGCGGCAAAATTATTAGGTTATCAAAACAGCTCGCGCTTAAACAAAATCGAAAACGCACAAAATGTATCGAGCATTTCACTGCATATCATTCTAAAGGCATCAAAAATTTATGATGTCAGTACGGATTTTTTGCTGGGAAGTAGTGACGAATGGGAGCGTGATGCACGGGTGGCGGGAGAATCTAACGCGATGTCGCATATTTTGGAATTATGGAATGAGCAACACTTGAATGACTTAAATGCTATCCGCAAAAACGAAAACAAGGTTAAAGCCTTATGCGGTGCGGTCGAATCTTACTCAAACAGCGTTATGTATTGTCGCCAATCGCTCAACATTTTTATGGATAGAAACAAAGGATTTAACGATATGAAATCGGGTGCATCGTTAGTTAATGCAGTGTGTGGGCTTGAAAATGCTGTTTATAATTCAATGGCTCAACTGAAGCGTTATAAAGCGGATGTTAAAGTTGATAGAGATTTAAGACATAAGCAATTGGGGGTTTTTGATGACGGCTAGAAATGCAGATTTAATCATGCAGTACGCAATCTTTGCACAAGAAATGGACAATCCATGGACTATGTTTGAATCAAGGTCTATCGGGTTAAGTTCGCGTAAAATTATCCCCGATTTGGAATTGAACAGGTTTCGCTCTGTCGTTGTGCCACAATACTCATACGTTACGCCTTGGGCTATATGTAGAGATATTCCTGCTTTCAATTCAGGAGCGCAACAGTTTAGAGTAGTCTCTAATGGCAACTAAACCGAAAACAGATTGGGCTAAATTACGCGCCGAATGGGAATCAAGTAATCAAGAAGGTTATGTGTGGCTGGCGACAAAGTATGGTGTGGATAAGTCGAATTTAAGCAGAAAAATAAAAAGCGAAGGATGGCTAAAAAATACCACTATTACAACTAATGAAACTACCAGAAACGACGCAGTATTGATTGAAATTGAAGCGGTAGAAATACAACCCGCTACAACCGAAATACAACTGTCTAAAATGGGTCGTCCGACTAAATATAAGCCCGAATACTGCCAACAAATCATCAATCACTTTTCAAACAATGAAGCCTATGTTGTTTTGAATAATGATGACGACGACACAAAGCGCAAAGCCTTTTTAAATCGCCCGATAACAATGTATGGATTCGCTCAAAAGATTGGTGTTGATGTTGATACGGTTGCCAATTGGGCGAACGCGCGTGATGAAAATGGCAGATTAGAAAATCCCGACTTTTTCAGTGCTTATAAAGCCGCAATGACGATGCAGGCGGCAATGATTTTAGAGGGAAGTATGGCAGGCGTTTACAATCCCAACATTTCAGCGTTAATTTTGAAAAATAATCATGGTTATCGTGATGTTCAAGTGAATGAAACCGAGGTTTATATTTCAAAGGATACTGAAGAAAATTTGAATAAGCTGTACGAGTTGCGAGTGGGTTCAATCAATGAAACGCAAGCGGTTATTGAAGGACGCTTTGAGCGAATTACACGCGGTACAGAATGACAGCACTTGAGCAAGATAAACGCTGGTTAAAATTCGTCGATAGATATTGCGCGGATTTGCCACGTTTTGCGATTGAAGTCGTGGGGCTTGAGTTGTCGGCACAGCAATTTGTGTTTTTGCAAGCGGTTCAAGTTTCACGGTCGCGGGTTAGTATTTCGTCTGGTCATGGTACGGGAAAAACGAAGTCACTATCTGTCATTACGTTGTGGCATTTGTTGTGTTATTACAATTCCGTCACGCTAATTACCGCCAATGATGCTGACCAACTCCGCGCAACACTTTGGAAGGAAATCGCAACCAGCATCGAGCATATCGGGCGCGGCGTGCATTCATGGATTTATCCGCATATTGAGCTTTTGGCTAACGGTGTGATGCGGATTAAAGGGCATGAAAAAACGTGGATGTGCGAATCTAAAACGGCTTCCTCGAAAAATTCAAATCGTTTGGCTGGTCGCCACGGCAAGTGGTTTTTAATCATTGCGGACGAAGCAAGCACTGTTCCCGATGAGGTTTTAACCACGTTGACAGGCGCATTGACCGAACAACATAACCGCATGATTTTAACGTCACAACCAACGCGCAACGCGGGTTATTTTTGGCGAACTCAAAACGAAATTTGTACGGATAATGGCGGCGATTGGAAGGCGTTAGTTTTCAGTTCATTCGATAGCCCGTGGGTTAGTGATGAATGGTTGAAATCAGCATGGGAAGAATACGACACGGATGAACGCGCCGTGCGTTTATTGGGCGAATTCCCACAGGATTCAAGCAAAGTCATGATGTCATTGGCAGATGCAAACTCAATGTACAAGCGCGGTCGGATTATTCAAGACCATGAACCTTACGGCTGGGCGGTATTGATGGACGTTGCGAGTGGTGAAGGTTTGCGCGATAAATCGGCGGTAGTTTTGGCGCGGGTTATTGGTTATGGCGATAGAGGCGAAGACGCTCGCAGGGTTGAAATTGTTAAAATTCCATTACTGACAAATACCATTCGAGCCAATAAATTAGCGGATTACGTTGTGGATGAATGCAGTGGTTACAGCAATTTGACTTATGTTATTGATGCGGGGGGTTTGGGTGTGAATGTTTGTCAGGATGTCGAAGATAAAAACCAAACCGTGCATCGTGTGTTGTGGGGCAAACCGTGTTTTAAGCGCAAAAATAGTGAACGGTATTTAAACATTCGCGCTCAAGCTATGCACCAAGCGGCACGCGCCGTAAAAGAAGGGCGGCTTTCAATTCTCACGCATGATTATCAGCGTGTCATGGTTGGTCAATCGTCACGCATTCCTAAAGAATTTACGGACGCGGGTAAGATTCGAGTACCGCCAAAAGGTAGCACGGCGTGGGAGGGTTTAGGGTCGCCCGATTTGTGGGACGCAGTGACGTTTTGTTTTAGTGACGATTTTTCATATTTACCGACAGACAACAGCGAATTTAAAACCGAATTCACTGCTACGGACAATGCCCTCGCAACCGCCGCCGATATGTTTGCGGATTTAGATTTTGATTAAGTTTACAATTTTCCCGTGGCTTAGATTAGATAAAGG
>JBAXMT010000093.1:0-8471 GCA_037134135.1 Methylococcaceae bacterium
CTGGAGAGAATGAAGGTTGAAATCAACGGCACGTCAACATGAGAAAAGGCAGGATTTGGACTTTTGACTGTTCGCGCCCAAAGCCACGCAATCACGGTTGCTTTACCGCCACCGTATTCAGCAGGCAAATCGACTTGCGGATATAAATGCCCAATGCGTTTAAAGGCTTCTTCGCGCATCCAATACCCATAACGACGCACATCTTCGGCTAAACCTTTTGCACCAGACCAATCTTCGTGGGTGTTAATTTGTTTTTGATTGTCTGGAATTGCACCGACAGGCGCACGACCTGCAAATTTAGGCGGAATTTCAATCATGGCTTTGTTAATCAAAACCGCGACAGGATTTAAGTCAGACGCATAACTTTCTAAACCTAAACGCTGTGCTTCAAGTGGCAATGCGCCACCACCAGCAAACGGATCATGAAACGCAGGTAGTTTTTCAGGATTGAATAATTCTGCGGCTTGCGGATGATTTTTGTTGAGTTCGCAGGTTTCTTTCCAGCTTTTCCAAATTTCAGCACGAGCTTCTTCCAAAACGGCTTCGTTGTTGGTGTTTTCCCATAAAACCAATTTGCGGATAATTTCAAACAGACGTTCACGTTCAATTTGAGCGTCGTGTTTGTTCATGCCGCGACCTAACTCCCGTTCATAACCTGGATCGTTGACCATTTGCGCGAAAATAACCGCTCTTGCTGCCGCCAAAGGACGACGCGCCCACCAAAGATGTAACGTTGATGGATGACCATGGCGAATCGATTTTTCACGACCGCAAGCAATGTTAATATCATCTAACGGCAAGGCAACTTCGATGAGTTTTTTTGGGAGTTTGATATTCATGTTAATTAGGCGTGCATAGCGATCATTTGTGTTTTCTTTATGTAATTTGTTTCGTCAGTCGAATTATTCAAACCATAATCTGGGTTTAATTTATAGGCAGATACATTGCCTGCTTTTGCAATAATTCCTTTATTCATTAGAATTTTTAAGGCTTTGCAAACTTCAGATTTATCTATTTTTAGTTCATCTGAAAGGTCTTTTTGTTTAAAAAAAATGTAACTTTCAGCGTCAGAACTTCCCATTATGAAAAACAGGATGGTTTTAGCCGAAGTTGATAAATCCCTTTCTTTAGCAAGGGATAAAAAGAAATTTTGAGAAATCATAATTACCTCTATTTTTTTAATTTCAAAATCTCTATGTTGCAAGAGATTATACACATAAAAATGGAATTTATTACTATTTTTATTTTTGATGGGATGGATTTTTAGCTCTTTCGAGTAATTCTTTTAAATCGAGATTGATGCTAGTTACCGCCCAGTCTGGTTCTTGGATAAAAGGCGTGCGAATGTAATGCGGGTCGTCGTAAGAATCACCGTCAACAATCACGACAGCCAAAATAAACTTATCTTGCTGATTGAGTGCATAAATAATTTCATTGCGCGTGACAGTGATGGTCGATTGTCCTTTAGCACGACCTTTAACTTCAATGTGACGTGACATTGGCAGCTTCCCATCAATAGCTTTTGGTTGGCTCGTTATGTCCCATCCACATTTTTGCGCTGATACATCAGTTACATCATGACCTAAAGCGAGTTCTGCATCGATAACTGCTTGCATTGCAACACGCTCAATTCTTGCTCTTGCGACTGCATCAGCCGACCAATTAGATTGCCCTTTACGTTGATCAATTAAGCCAGCTGGAATAATTAACGCGCCACCTAAAATGACGGGGGTTGCAGAAATTATGTGCCTCATTGCTTCCAACTCTTTTTGACGAGATTCTAACCGTGACGTTAAATCATCGATAGTACGTCGTATATTTTCAACGTTGAGTTTGATTTGTTTGCCAGCGGCTTCATCTTCTTGCGCTTTGATATAACGATCTGACCAAAAGTTAATTTCTTTCACTAAGCGTTCATGGACAGCGGTTAATGTTTTATCAACGGTTTTTTCACGTTTGCTACGAATTTCTTCAAAATGTTCAGGAACCAATTTTTCAGACGCATACGCTAACGCGAGTTGTTCAAGGTTTTGTGTAATCCAAGGTGCTTTTAAGATGTCATCGATTAACTTAACGTCTTCATCGCAGATTGCCTGTAAATCAAGGTGAGGTGCGTAACCTGCGTGAGTGGAATTGCCTTGTTCATCAATTTCAACAAATTGCATTCGTCTTGATACAACGTGATTAAAGTTTTCACCGTCTTTAACGCAATGATCAACAATAAACAAAAGTTTTGGTGTGATGCTGTCGTCAGATTTATCAATTAACACAGCACCCTGTTTTAGCTTGTTTCGATGTTGTTCTAAAACTAGGTCGGTAACGGATTGCATGAGTGGATGAGCTGGATGTAATAGACTTGCCATTGGCGAACCTGCTCTGTCCATCAATCGAACATATTGCTTTTCAAAACAAACACGTTCATAGCGACGCAAAACTGGATCAACGTGGCGCACATCACGTCCTGTAATTCGTCTATCACGTTCACGAATCATTGCGGGAACATGAGTAATTTCATAACGTCCAGTTTCTCTAGGTCTCAACTCTCCACCAAGTTGTAGAAATGATTGGGTAAAAAATGAACGAATGAAGTACGGTTGTAATTTTCGTGCCTCGGCTTTCTCCATTTCCTCTTTAACTGCAAACAAACGGTTTTCATCAATAACTTCTTCGCACAAGGCATTACGTTTGATAATTTTTTCTAAATGTTCAGTGTCGAGTATTCCTTCAACTTTGGTTATTAAGCGAGCGCGAACTTGTGGGTCTTCCCCGTAACGTACAGCTTCAATCAGTAAGTCTTTAAGACTCTTGTCTTCAAACACTTCACCTAAAATGTCAAATACCCGTCCGCCTAATGCTTGACGTTCAATTTCTAATTTTTCAAACAAGCGTTGAAATACGTCACCTTCACGAGTTTCGGAGGCAACCATATTCCAAAGATGACATACTTCAGTTTGACCGATACGATGAATACGTCCAAACCTTTGTTCTAATCTGTTTGGGTTCCAAGGCAAATCGTAATTCACCATCAGGTTTGCATTTTGAAGATTTACACCTTCACCAGCTGCGTCTGTTGCAAGAAGTACACGCGCTACAGGATCGTTACGGAATAACTCTTGGACTTTGCGACGTTCTTCTCGTTTAACGCCTCCATGAATCATAACCACAGCTTCTTCATTTCCAATCAATCCACGAATTTTTACAGCAAGATAATTAAGCGTATCTTTGTGTTCAGTGAAGATAATGAGCTTACGTTGATTTCCGTTCGAGTCGCGCATTTCTGGCGTGTTTTGTAACAGGTTAGACAATTCGTCCCATTTGCGGTCTTGCCCAGAATGAACCACTTGTTTTGCTTGTTCTTCCAAATGTTGCAGGATGAGAATTTCTGCCTCAAGTTCTTGAATTGTCTGTGCTGCGGTAGATAGGTCAACAACTGCTTCTTCAAAATCTTCGTAGTCTTCAGCGGCAAGTGCCTCTGAAGATTCCCAAATGTCCTGAGAAAGAGCAGAAAGATTTAGGTATTTATTTAGCAATGTGTCTTCTGCCAACATTTGACCACGTTGACGTAGTTTTTCTTCCTCAACACGACGACTTAATTTTTGACTGCGGCGTTTTAATGATTGGTAAATAGCCTCTGGACTAGATGCAAGCCTACGCTGCAATGATGTTAAAGCAAACCCAACAGTACCTTTGCGTCCACCGTCTTGAAGTTGATCTGCCCTGTTCATTTCTTCTTTAACGTATTCGGTTACAGCAGAATATAAAGCGGCTTCAAGGTCCGATAATGTGTAATTAGCGGTTTTTGCACAACGCTCAGGAAATAATGGTGAACCATCAAATTTAAGCAAATCTTCTTTCACCATTCTTCGCATTAAATCGGTCACATCGACTTTATGCGCCCCATCACGGAATTTCCCATAAAACCGATCTGAATCGAGCAATGACATAAACAACTGAAAGTCTTCTTCTTTACCGTTGTGTGGTGTTGCAGTCATGAGTAAAAAATGACGGGTTATCGAACCTAATAATTCACCAAGTTGAAATCGTTTCGTCTTTTTAACTTTACTACCAAAATAGCTGGCAGACAATTTGTGTGCTTCGTCAACAATGATTAAATCCCAGTGAGATAGTTTCAACTTTTCTTGAAATTCTTTGCTGCGTGACAGTTGATCAACACGCGCCACCATGAGATCAATTTCTTCAAAGGGGTTGCCACTAAAAGATTGTTCAACCAAATCACGACCAAAAATAGTAAATGTGACACCAAACTTTTCAAATAGTTCGTCTTGCCATTGGTCAACAAGACTGCCAGGTGCAACGACTAGCACTCGTCTTGCGTCTGCACGCATTAGCAGCTCTCTTATGAGTAACCCTGCCATAATCGTTTTACCAGCACCTGGATCATCTGCTAAGACATAACGCAATGGTTGACGAGGTAGCATCGATTCATAAACCGCAGTTATTTGATGTGGTAGCGGTTCTACGTTGGAAGTATGCACTGCCATCATTGGGTCAAATAGATGTGCCAAATTGATACGATACGCTTCTACTGCTAGTTTAAAATCTTCGCCATTTGCATCAAAAGCCCAAGGGCGACCCATTTCAGCTAAAAATAAATTGGCTTCATCTGTACGAAATAACATTCTTTCTAATACTGAACCGTCGGATTTTTTGTAATAAACGGTCAACGCATTATCACCAACACGTTCGCTCGATATTACTCTGACGACTTGGTTAGGCTCTATGCCTGAAATAACTGCGTCTTTTTTTACATCTTCTAGGTTCATTTGAAATTATGAGTAAATGTTATTTTGAGTTTAATTTCTTTTATTTTTAAGCGTATGCGATTAAAAGCTGTAAAGTGTAAAAATCCCTTTTAAAGTTTCTATCGCGCCATCAACATCTAACATTGCTGAAGCGTAATTTTTAGAAAGTAGTGGTTCTGGTAATAAGTGATCCCATTTTTCTTGTTGTTTATTATTCGGAATGTTGACAACTAGACTTAGCGCATCTGGCGGCGATTCAAGCAATTTCTTAAAAATACCAAACAACTCTTGTGGCGATGTTTTGATTTCTAGGTAAAAATCACCGCGTGCTTGAATATCATTCATTTCCAACATCAAACAAATCGTGCGTGTGACTTGCGAACCACGCCAAGTGAATAAAAACACTTTATCGTCTCCACAATCCAAAATTGTTTGTGGATGTTGATTTAATCCCATCAGCTGAAATTCTTGTCGGGCTTCATTTAAAAACCTGGCTGCTGTTTCATCTAAAAATGGATATTGTTTTGTACTGAGAAGAATTTGATACATTTCTTGACGCACTTTATCATCAATAAGAAATCCATCTCCACCATCAAACGTTGGCAACATTCCGTCTGGTGCTTTCACCACATCGATGCGTTTAATTTCTGCGTTATCATGTTGAATGTGGCGTACAAGCCAACGTTTGCCAGCAAAAATAATGCAATCATCGACTTCGACTTTGTAAGTAATTGGTAGTGTTCCGAGCGTTTTGTGTTCATGTACAATGCGATACTCCTCATCATTTTTAAACGAAGCGTAGAATTTATAATTATTTACCAATTTTTCACCGTCAGAGCCTAGCAACAATAGCCCATTTGGTGTTTGCATTAAAATCTCTTTTTCTTTCCTACCTAGTGCTTTCAAAAGTAAAACAAAATCTTGTTTATCCAGATTATCAAATAAACCACCTACACATAGAATTTGCCAAGCATTAGCAGCTGTTATGCCTTGATATTGGGCGATGAGCGACAGTAATTGCTGTACGAGTGTTGATAAATGTAGGTTTTTGATACGAGGTGGTTCGTACCATCTTTGAAATAGCAAACTAATTTGCGCTATAAATTGAATAGTTCCTTCCCGTAAACGCACCCAAACAGGTGAATCAGCATCAATTTCATCTTCAATAACATAACCGCGCAAAATCGCTGATTCACCTTTGCGACGACCCGAACGTCCTAAGCGTTGACGCAAACTTGCAACCGATGGCGAACAACCAATTTGTCCTACTGTTTTTACATCGCCAATATCAATACCCAGCTCTAACGTAGTTGTGCAAATTGCAGTGACTGGCTTTTTGGATTTTAAAGCGGCTTCGGTTTCTTCTCGGATTTCTTTTGATAAGTTGCCATGATGAGGGAAAAATTCATTTTCAACTCTTTGCTTTTCTGATTGTTCACGCAATTTATCAGCTAGAAACTCTACTTTTTGCCTACTGTTTGGGAAAATTAAATTGTTGCTACCGCGTACTTTTTGAAATAAATCTTCTGCAATTAACGGGAACGCATATTCTAATTGGTCACCTTCGTAGCCTTTAATCGAAATTTTTAACTCTCGTGCATCACTTTTGCTTTCGACAATTTCAGCCATAACAGGCGATTTTGGACGTAAGAACTCGCCTGCTTTTTCCATATCACCTAGCGTTGCAGATAATGCAATACGCGGTGTTGTACGTTTTAAAGCGACATCTAAACGGTGCATTTGTGATTGAAGTTGTTTGCCACGCTCCGAACCCATAAACGCATGAAGCTCATCGATGATGATATAACGCAAATTTTCAAAAATGCTGGGGATTTGATGACAACGCAACATCAACATTGCTTCAAGTGATTCAGGCGTAATCAGCACCACGCCTTTTTGTGATTGTAAAAACTTCTTCTTTTTTGTCGCGCTAATGTCACCGTGCCAAGGTGTGACAGGGATTTCTAATTTCTCACAAAGAAGTTCCAAGCGTCCGAATTGATCGTTAATCAGAGCTTTTAACGGACTGATATACAGCACGCAACCCATTTTTGGTTCTTGAAGCATTCGCGTCAAAATAGGTAAAAATGCGGCTTCAGTTTTGCCCGATGCGGTTGCTGCGGCAAGAATGACATCTTTTCGGGCGGCTAAAATCAGAGGAATCGATTGCTCTTGAATATCTTTGAGTTCATCCCAACCGCTGTCCCAAATCCAGCGTTGAATGCGTTTATCAAGTAGAAAAAAACTACTTGATAACGGCTCAGAGTTTGAAGCTGACAAGTTCGTCGTCCTCGTCGTGATTTACATCTAGCAATGATTCGCCAACATCGTGATGAACTTTGACGTGACCGAGCAGCGTTTCCCAATTTGCTTGCGGGTTTTGTTCGAGCGTTGCCAGTAAATCTAAAAATTCTTTAATGGTATTACGCGGTGAACGGAAACTTTCATCACCAATTTGTTTATGACAATGACGCATAAACGCTTGCAGAGCATCTTCGTGTAACAAATAATTTGCTTCGTCACCACTGGCATAAACATGAAGCAGATTGTGCAACAACACTAAAAATTCATCTTGCGAAAAGCTCGACAGCGGAATAACTGCACCTGAGAAATCGACGAAATTATTGTCTTTAGTGAATTTATTTTCAGCTAAACGGGATTTCAGCGCATCGTAACTGTAAAGCCCACGTCTGCCATCCGTCACAAATTCAGGTGTGCCGCCCAAAATGAAACCTAAGCCTTCGGTTGTACCTTGTAACGAATCATTCAGAATTCGCAAAATTTGCTCGTAATTGGCATTGCGTGAATGGGGATTGGTAATTTTGTACAAGTTCACCAATTCATCAAGGCAAACTAAAAGACCAGAATATCCCGCCAAACGTACAAATCGCCCCATCAGTTTTAGTTGATCGTAAAACGACGCATCACTAATAATTCCACGCACGTTTAACGCATTTTTAGCTTCGGTTTTGGTCGCAAATTCACCACGCAACCAACGTAGCGCGTCGGCTTTAAGTTGGTCATTGCCGTTTTCATAGCCTTGCCAATAAGCACCAATGACTGTGGCAAAATCATAACCATTCGTCATTTCTGTGAGATGTTCTAATTTTGCGTGTAACGCTCGTCTTTCGCTAATACCTGATTCCTTAGCTTCAGTGAGTGTTGATGTGATAAATTTTTCTATCACGCCAGATAACGCGCCACCTTCAGGTTTTAAGCGTGTTGATAAATTTCGCATCAATTCAGCATACAGTGAACGCGCTTGACCACTGCTAGATTGCAAACGTCTGTCAGGATTTAAATCGGCGTGAACTGTAACCAGTTTTTTCTCCAATGCCAGCGAACGAACTAAACTCAAGAAAAATGTTTTACCCGCGCCATATTCACCTGTAATTAAACGAAACGTTGAGCCACCGTCTGCAATGCGGTCTAAATCTTTTAAAAATTCTTCGATTTCTTTTTTGCGTCCGACTTGAATGTGATGCAAGCCACGACTTGGCACAACTCCACTTCGCAAAGATTGAATAATTACGTCACGGTCTTTTTGGCGAATTGTTGTCATTTAAAAATTTCCTCATAAAGTTTTACGTTGATTTCAATCGGGTTGTCGCCTTCAATAAAGGCTTGGTCGCAATAGTCAAAAAACGCTTCGTTGATATGTTCCAGTACACCATCAATCATCATGCCGTTCATCATGGTTTGTAATTC
>JBAXMT010000094.1:0-8456 GCA_037134135.1 Methylococcaceae bacterium
TCACTCGGTTTTCCTTTATACAGCACGAGCGGTTTTCATAATGAGAATTGCTGCAATTTTCCACCAATTGTTCAATCGAATAACCACGATAAAACAACGCGCCTGCGTGGTCATCAACAAACGTAATTTTCGAGGTACAACTGGCGGTTGAATTAAAACCCGCGTCATAAGCAAACATTCCCGTTTTCGCATACAAGTTTTTGATGTCGATAACATTAGCACCCGCAGTACCTTGAAATACAGGAAATTCACACAAAACGGTGTCATTTTCTCGCAACGTGAATACTCGTTTTTCAGTCATAAGATTTTCCTAAATCAAAATTAAGGTTTCCAACGCAAATCTAACGTCATTGGGAAACGTGGGTTGAGCGTTTCGGATTGAATATACATTTCACCCGCGCTATGTCCATGACTCCAAAAACGTGAGCAACGACGCGCTTCAGCTTCATTCGCGTTAATCGGGAAGGTGTCATAATTTCGTCCGCCTGGGTGGTCAACGTGATAAGTACAACCACCAATTGAACGCCCGTTCCAACTATCGAAAATATCAAACACAACTGGCGCGTGCCGTCCAATAGTTGGGTGTAACGAAGACGGTGGCGACCATGCTTTAAAACGTACTGCCGCAACATATTCACCTGGAACGCCAGTCGGATGCAATGGCACAAGGCGACCGTTACAAATTACTTGGTGACGATTTCCAATCATGCCTGTGACTTTAACTTGCAAACGCTCAACCGACGAATCGACGTAACGCGACATTCCAGAACCTGTGACTTCTTCACCCAAAACGTGCCAAGGTTCAATCGCTTGGCGTAATTCCAAATGCACACCGTCATAAACCACACTGCCATAACGCGGGAATCGGAATTCCATAAACGGCGCAAACCATTCATCTTCAATCGCATAGCCTGAATGTTGCAAATCGTGGCAAATGTCGCGCATATCTTGTTCAATGAAATACGGCAACATGAAACGGTCATGCAACGCGGTATCCCAATAAACGAGTTTTCCTTGAAGCGGATTTTTCCAAAATTTCGCCACCAAAGCGCGTAACAACAAGGATTGCAACAAACTCATTTGGTAATGTGGCGGCATTTCAAAAGCGCGTAATTCCAATAAACCTAAACGCCCTGTTGCCGAATCGGGCGAATACAATTTATCAATACAAAATTCAGCGCGATGTGTGTTGCCTGTGACATCAATCAATAAATTCCGAAGTAATCTATCTACAAGCCAAGGCTGATTACTTTCAACGCCCGCTTGGAGTTTTTCGTCCATTTGCTTGAACGCAATTTCGAGTTCATACAAATTGTCATCACGCGCTTCATCAACACGCGGAGCTTGACTGGTTGGCCCGATAAATTGCCCTGAAAATAAATAAGACAACGCGGGGTGTTGTTGCCAATACGTTATTAAACTTTTTAATAAATCGGGACGACGTAAAAATGGACTATCAGCAGGCGTTGCACCGCCTAACGTGATGTGATTTCCACCGCCTGTTCCTGTGTGACGACCATCGAGCATGAATTTTTCGGCACACAAACGGGTTGCACGCGCCATTTCATACAATTTCTGCGTGCGTTGTTCGAGAATTTCCCAGCTTGAAGACGGATGGATATTCACCTCAATCACACCAGGATCTGGCGTAACTGAGAATGACAACATTCTTGAATCCCGTGGTGGTGGATAACCTTCTAAACGCACTGGTTGATTAAGTTTTTGAGCGCAACTTTCAATGGCGGCGACTAATTCCAACCACGATTCCAAATACATCAGCGGCGGCATAAAGACATACAAAAAGCCATCACGAATTTCTAACACCAATGCCGTATGAATAACTTCTCTTGATTTAGGTTTGTTGTTGTAAGGTTTCGGCAATGGAAACGCACTTGATTTGTGCAATGGAAAATCTGAAAGCGTTGACCGTTTTGCAAACGGGTCACGCTCTGGCTCTCTTTCAACATCTTCAGGCATTACCCAAGGCAAACTATTCAAAGGCAAACGCAAACCTGCTGGTGAATCGCCTGTCAACAAATACAACCTATCGTGACGCAAAGGCCAAGCACTTGATTCCCAACTCACATTGGTTTCGCCAACAGCTTTCAACGGCAAAACATAAGCCGTGACCGATGTCACGCCGTCACGCAATTGTTTCGCTAGATTGCTGCGAATATCAGGACGTTTTAAATCGTGTTTATGCGGGTCGATATTGCCAGGCAAACGACTCTCTTCGTTAATTGCAATCCAAGGATCTTCGTAAGCGGGCATTCCGTAACTTGAATTTAAACCCAAACGCTGAACCAATTGCACCGAAAAGCGTTGCATCATTGACGCAGGAATTTCTGCGGGTGTATCACCTATTAAGGCTTTATCGCGCCAAATTGGCATTTTATCGACGCGCCAAAAAACGTTTAACGCCCAACGCGGCAACGGTTCACCTGGATACCATTTACCTTGACCAAAATGCGTGATTTCACCTGATGTGAATTCGTCTTGCATTTTTTTCATTAAAACATTCGCAAGTTCCCATTTTTGCTGACCTAATGCTTCGATATTCCATTCTGCGCCGTCCATATTATCGACAGAAACAAAAGTCGGTTCGCCACCTTGCGTTAAACGTACATCACCCGCTTGCAACTCGGCATCAACAAATAAACCTAATGAACGGATTTTTTGCCATTCCATTTCGTTGAACGGTTTTGTGACACGCGGGTCTTCAAACATTCGCGTGACGTACATTTCAACGTCGAGATTAGATTCACAAATGCTGGTCATGCCCGTGATTGGTGCGGCAGAGGTTGGCGTTGCTGAAACCGCAAGCGGAATATGCCCTTCGCCAGTCAATAAACCAGACGTTGCATCTAAACCGACCCAACCTGCACCAGGAATATAGGCTTCACACCAAGCGTGTAAATCGGTGAAATCGGCTGTTGGTCCTTCAGGTCCATCGAGTGGTTTTTCATCGGCGGTAAGTTGAATCAAATAACCCGACACAAAACGCGCTGCAATGCCCAAATGTCGCAAAATTTGCACCAATAACCACGCGCTGTCGCGGCATGAACCTGATTTTTTTTCTAACGTTTCTTCACACGTTTGTACGCCGACTTCCATGCGGATTAAATATGACACTTCTAAATACACTTTTTGATTTATATAAACCAAAAAATCGGTCATGTTGATGCCAGCAGGAACGCCTTTTTTAAATTCCGTCAGCCATTTTTTGAGAAAAACACCCGCTTTTTCAGTTTCTAAAAACGGTTCTAATCCCACTTTTAACGTATCAGGATAAGTGAACGGAAAATGATTCGCCCAATCCTCAACAAAAAATTCAAACGGATTGATAACCGTCATATCTGCCAACAAATCAACGGTAATATCCATTTCTCGCGTCGGCTCAGTGAACGTCACTCGCGCAATAAAATTGCCGTAAGAATCTTGTTGCCAATGAATGAAATGCTTTTCGGGTTTGACGCTTAACGAATACGCTAAAATTGGCGTTCTACTGTGAGCCGCTGGACGCAAACGAATTTCATGCGGCGTAGCGACAACGGGGCGATCAAACACATAATGTGATTTATGATGCAATGCAACGCGAATAGTCATAATGGTCAACTCGTAAAAATTTTATGTTGAAAAATGACGAAACCGACAATTAACTTAACCAGTTGGGATTTGGTAACGACGCAAAAACATTGCGTAGACCATCACACCAATTATGGCTAATTTGTGAAAAATACGGATCGTCTTGGGTAATATGTTGAAAATCTAACTGCAAACTATCGACGTTGTAACACACCAAATCAATCGGAAAACCGACTGATAAATTGCTACGCATCGTCGAATCAAATGAAACTAACGTGCATTTCACCGCATCATTTAAAGCGGTATCAGGCTTAATCACGCGGTCAATAATCGGTTTGCCGTATTTTGTTTCGCCGATTTGAAAATACGGATTTTCTTCGCTCACTTCGATGAAATTGCCTTCCGAATAAACCAAAAATAAACGCATTCGTTCACCTTTAATTTGTCCGCCGACGATAAAATTAACACCTGAATCAATGTTGCTTTGCGACAAATACACCATGTCGGTTTTGCGAACTTCTCTTAAACAGTCGCCCAATAATTGCGCGACATCAAACATCGAATCTGCATTTAAAACGTTACGGCGTTCGGGGTGACGGGTGTTTTGTTCCACTAAATTGATGGTCGTTTGCGTAATCGAAAGATTACCCGAACTTAAAATTACAATGGCGCGATCGTTGGCATTAAAAAAATGACGCATTTTTTTAAAACTCGAGATTTGATCAATTCCCGCATTGGTTCTTGAATCTGACGCGAATACCATTCCTGTATTCAACTTCAACGCTACACAATAAGTCATAGTTATTATTTTAAGTTTGTTGTTGTGATTGCCCCGCGCTGCGAATAGGTAACGTTTCAAAGCGTTCTTGACGTGCTAAATACGCATCACGAATGTTTTGACTTAACGAGTAGGTTTGACCTAAAAAATAGGTGAGATATTCATGAAGACCGTCCTCAAAAATATCTTCAATACGACCAAAATGCAGTGCGGCGTGAAGTTCGCCAGCACTTCGACGTGCTTCTTTGCCTGCTGAACCGTTAATTTCAAGTAATGCGGCTTCAACTTCATTCATACAGGCGTGTAACGAACGGGGCATATCGTCCCTTAATATCAACAATTCAGCAACTCGCAACGGTGAAATGACATCGCGGTAAATTTTGCGATACGCTTCAAATGCACTCACAGATTTAAGTAACGAACCCCATTGATAATAATCGACTGAACTGCCGACATTTTCTTTTTCAGTCAGCAAAATGTGATATTTCACGTCAAGTAATCGCGCGGTGTTGTCGGCACGCTCTAAAAAAGTGCCTAATTTAATAAAGCTCAACGCAATATCTTTAATAATTGTGCCTAACGTCACGCCGCGAAATAAATGTGAACGCCCTTTTACCCAATCAAAAAAATCAGGAAATTTTTCATAATCGTAATCCATTTGACTGGATAAACGCTTCAATTCCAACCACGTCGCGTTGATGATTTCCCACATTTCAGACGTAATCGCACTGCGAGCAGTCCGCGCATTTTCACGCGCCATTTTTAAGCAATTGTAAATACTGGATGGATTATCAGGGTCAAGAGCCATGTAATGCGTGACCGCACTCGCTCGCGCTAAACCGTGTTTTTCTTCATAACCCGCCGCGCAACCTGTGATATTTAAAGGCGCGTACCATAAATTGGCTTCTGTTCCTTCCACGTCGCGAGGCAATAAAGACGTGCGATGCGCCACGTCCAAAACTCGCGCGATATTTTCAGCCCGTTCAATATGACGCGTCATCCAAAATAAATTGTCTGCTGTACGAGATAGCATGTTAATCCTCCAAAACCCAAGTATCTTTTGTGCCGCCGCCTTGTGACGAATTCACAACCAATGAACCTTCGCTGAGTGCGACGCGCGTTAATCCACCTGCGACTAAACGTATGTCTTTGCCAGACAAAACGAACGGACGTAAATCCACATGACGCGGTGCAACGCCTGATTCCACTAAGGTTGGACACGTTGATAACGCTAACGTGGGTTGCGCGATAAAATTCGCGGGGTCTTTTAAAATGCGTTGTTTGTAGGCTTCAATTTCAGATTTTGAACTCGTTGGCCCAACCAGCATTCCGTAACCGCCCGAACCTTGAACTTCTTTTACCACTAATTCGGGCAAATGCGCTAAGGCATATTTCAAATCGTCTTTTTCACTTAATCGCCACGTGGAACGTTTGATAATAATGGCGTTTCACCTAAGTAAAATTTAATCATGTCGGGAACATAAAAATAGGTGGATTTATCATCGGCAACGCCAGTTCCCACGCCATTTGTCAGCGAAACATTGCCGCTGCAATACACATCTAATAAACCAGGCACGCCCAATGTTGAATCAGGACGGAATACGAGCGGGTCAAGAAAATCATCATCAACACGACGATAAATCACATGAACTTGTTGAGGTCCATCAGTTGTGTGCATATAAACTTTTTGTTGATGGACGAATAAATCTTGTCCTTCAACCAGTTCAACACCCATTTGGCTGGCTAAAAAAGCGTGTTCAAAATACGCGCTGTTATAAGAACCTGGTGTCATGACGACAATTGTGGGATTGCTGACGTTGGCAGGTGCAGATTCACGCAACGTATCCAGCAACATTTGAGGATAATGTTCAACAGGTTCAACGGCGTGACTGGCAAATAATTCGGGGAATAAACGCATCATCGTATTGCGATTTTCTAACATATACGACACGCCCGACGGCGTACGCAAATTGTCTTCCAGTACATAAAAATCGTTTTCAGCAACACGCACCAAATCAATGCCTGCAATGTGTGCATAAACCTGATTCGGCAAATTCACGCCTTGCATTTCAGGGCGATACAAGGCATTTCCAAGCACTTGTTTTTTGCTAATTACGCCCGCTTTAATGATTTCTTGCTCGTGATAAATATCATGCAAAAAAGCATTGAGCGCACGCACTCGTTGTTTGATGCCTAATTCAAGACGATTCCATTCGGTTCGACTAAAAATGCGCGGCACAATATCAAAGGGAATCAAACGTTCTGAACCCGACGATTCGCCATAAACCGCAAATGTAATACCTAACCGCCGAAATAATAATTCGGCTTCCGCGCTTTTACGTTCTAACGTGCCAGCCGATAAATTACTTTGCCAATGCTGATACTGTTGGTAAATATCACGAATTTCGTCGTTTTTTTCATATAACTCATTAAAGCACTTTATCGTATTTTTATTCATATTTAATGCCTCATATTAAATTAACTGAACATAATATTTTGATGAATGCAGTAAACGAGCCAAAATGTAACCAATTGTAATTTAATGATATTTTTAATGTAATGATTTCGATATTGCATTATTCAGTGCTTTATCTTATTTTCTGCACCAAAATTGGGCGTTGGTGCATAAGGAGGTAAGTAACAGTTCGTTTTAATCTATGTGCGTTTTTTAAAAGTCCGATAGCCTGAAAAAACTCGATTTTTCCAGTCAGTTTTTATTCAAAACAAAACGAGGTAACTTTTACCTAATTCTGGCTTTAAAGTTCAAATAACCATGTTTCAAATTACGCTATTTTGCTATTTCTAGACTTTTAAAATACGCACTAAAGATTGCTATATTTTTGCTATTTATGCGCTAACGCCAGATTTAGCAAAAAGTGGAAATTATTTATCTGAAAATCTATATTTAAATTCTTATGAATTGTGCCGCTTTCTACAATCTATTTTGTAGTATTCCAAACAATTTGTTTTTTTTAAAAACTAAATTATTTTAAAATCAAACGGTTATAAAATGGTACAGTCTGTGCATTTACCCTTGAAACAATCACACAAACAAGGTGACTTTCATGGAATTGCCAGTTTTAAATGCCCCTCAAAAAAGCGGTTGCGCTGCAAGTTCTTGTGGTTCAAACGACGACCAACTCAATCATTTATCTGACGAAATTCGTGCGAAAGTGCAAAATCACCCGTGCTATTCGGAAGACGCACACCATTATTTTGCGCGAATGCACGTTGCCGTTGCGCCCGCCTGCAACATTCAATGTCATTATTGCAATCGAAAATACGATTGCGCGAATGAATCGCGTCCTGGTGTGGTTTCAGAACTCCTCACGCCAAATCAAGCCGTGAAAAAAACGATGGCAGTTGCTGCAAACATTCCACAAATGACCGTGTTAGGTATCGCAGGGCCTGGCGACCCACTCGCAAATCCCGAACGCACATTTGAAACCTTCCGCCGTTTGAGCGAAGAAGCTCCCGACATTAAACTTTGCGTTTCAACCAATGGTTTAGCCTTGCCTGATGCGGTCGAAGAATTATCGAAACACAATATCGACCACGTCACCATCACGATTAACTGCGTTGACCCGAAAGTGGGCGCAAAAATCTATCCGTGGATTTTCTGGAAAAACAAACGCATCAAAGGCGAAAAAGCTGCCAAAATCCTCATCGAACAACAGCAAAAAGGCTTAGAAATGCTGGTGGCAAAAGGCATTTTAGTCAAAGTGAATTCGGTTTTAATTCCTGGCGTGAACGACAAACATCTCGCTGAAGTCAGCCGAATCGTCAAAGAAAAAGGCGCATTTTTACACAACGTCATGCCGCTAATTGCCGAAGCCGAACACGGCACATTTTATGGTGTGATGGGGCAACGCGGCCCAACGAATGACGAATTACAAGCCTTGCAAGACGAATGTGCGGGCGATATGAATATGATGCGCCATTGCCGTCAATGTCGCGCCGATGCAGTCGGAATGCTGGGCGAAGACCGAGGCGACGAATTCACGCTCGACAAAATCGAAGACATGGAAATCGACTATCAAGCCGCGATGGAAAAACGCAAAGTGATTCATCAAGCGATTGAAGCCGAAATGAA
>JBAXMT010000095.1:0-8432 GCA_037134135.1 Methylococcaceae bacterium
TATATAATGGCTCCACTAATTTAACCGATTATTGATAGGCAACTTCAATCATGCAACCGCCTCAATCTACTGACGAAAAAAACGTATCCAAAATGCTTTCAAAATTGTTCGAGCAATTACAAGGCGAATTTGAAAGCACACTTGCTCGTCTTGAAGAACAAAATTGGATTAAATCGCAAGTAACACAAATCACGTCTTCGATTTATCAAACAAAAAATTTTGCTGACTTAGCACAAACGCTTCTTTCTGAAATCGCCGCGCCTTTGAACATCGGGCAAGGGGCGTTTTATATGTTGGGTGAGAACGAGCAGCTGACTTTAATTGGTGGTTACGGGCTGCGAGCCAATAAGAAACATTCAAATTATCAACTCGAAATTGGTGAAGGATTAGTTGGGCAATGTGCGAAAGAAAAACGCCAAATCAAGATTGAAAATTTGCCTTCCGATTATGTCAAAATCAATTCTGCGTTGGGAAATGCGTTGCCGCGATGTTTGCTCATCACGCCAATTATGCACATGGATTGTCTTTTGGGTGTTATTGAATTAGCGTCATTCAATACATTTAACGAACGAGAAATTGCGCTTTTAGATGCCATTATTCCATTGCTTGCAATGAATTTGGAAATGATGGAGCGCACACTTCACACGCAACGATTGCTAGAAGAAACCCAAAAACAAGCTGCGATTATGAAGCAGCAATCTATTGAAATGGAGGAAAAACAAATCCAACTTAAAGCGACCGAACGTTGGTATCGCAGTATTGTGGATTCATCGCCAGATGGTTTATTGATTACCGATGAAAATGGCTTGATTGTGTTAACCAATCCAAAAATCGTAGATATTTTTGGTTATCAAGCCGATGAATTGGTGGGTCAACCTGTTGAAATTTTAGTGCCACAAAATGTGCGGGGAGGACATCACAAACATCGTGACGGTTATGTTCAATCAGGTGCCGCGACAAAAAATGGTGAAAGTCGTCAAATGGGCATTGGCTATATGACATTACACGGCGTTCGCAAAGATGGCTCAGAATTTCCAGTTGATTTAGGCTTATCGAAATTGCCCGCGCTAGATGGAAAAGGCGTTTGTATTTGTGTGTCTGTGCGCGATATTACAGAACGAAAAGCCATTGAACAAAAAATAAAACGTGATCAATTTCTTTCTGAAACGGCATTGGATTTAACTCACTCAGGTTATTGGCACGCGACCTTAACCGAAAAAGGCTTTTTTTATGTTTCTTCTGAACGCGCCTCCTCTATTTTGGGCGCACATCCTGATAATCTTAATGACGATGATTGGTTATCACCGATTAGTATTGTTGACGAAGACATTGCTCGCCATGTCAAAAAGAATTTCGATGACGCATTTTCAGGCGTAGGGTCTTCTTATGACTGCATTTATCCTTACATGCGACCCATTGACGGTAGAGTGATTTGGGTTCACGCGATTGGTAACGTAATACGCGATGACGATAATAATTTCATTGAAGTGTGCGGCGTGATTCAGGATATAACTGAATCAAAAAATGCAGAGAAAAAACTACAACTTGCCAAAGAACTCGCTGAAGAAGCGGGGCAAGCTAAAACAGATTTTCTAGCGAATATGAGTCATGAAATTCGCACACCAATGAATGCGGTGATTGGTATGTCGTATTTGATGATGAAAACCGATTTAACGCCGCGCCAGCTCAATTACATCAAAAAAATCAACAGTTCAAGCCAACATTTACTTGGCATTATTAACGATATTTTGGATTTTTCTAAGATTGACGCAGGAAAATTGACGATTGAATCGACTGATTTCTTTATGGATAAAGTCCTTACCAATGTCACTAATTTAATTGCCGAAAAAGTGAATGACAAAGAGTTGGAACTCATTTTCGATATATCGCCTGATGTGCCACGCCATTTGGTAGGCGATCCATTACGTTTAGGGCAAATCCTGATTAACTACGCCAACAATGCGGTGAAATTTACCGAAAAAGGTGAAATTGTCATTGAAGTTCGCCTTCAAGAAAATAATGCCGAAGATGTTTTGGTTCATTTCGGTGTGCGCGATACGGGCATTGGTTTAACAGAAGAACAAAAAGGACGTTTATTTCAATCTTTCCAACAAGCCGACACATCAACCAGTCGTAAATATGGCGGGACAGGTTTGGGACTGGCGATTTCTAAACAACTCGCGTTGTTAATGGGCGGTGAAGTCGGTGTTGAAAGCGAATTAGGAAAAGGCAGCACTTTTTGGTTCACCGCAAAATTAAATCGCATTAAAGAAGGTGAAATCGTCCAAAAATCCACAATGGATTTGCGCGGTTATAAAGCCCTCGTTGTCGATGATAATTTCACTGCACGCCATGTTTTATCGGATCAACTGAATAATCTGTCCTTCCTTGTGACACAAGCAGAATCAGGTAATGAAGCTATAAAAGCAATTGAACTAGCTGCAAAAAATCACAAACCTTTCGATATTGTTTTTATTGATTGGAAAATGCCTGAAATGAACGGCTTGGAAACAGCGCGTAATATCCATTTACTTGAACTAGAACAAATTCCAAAAATCGTTATGGTGACGGCTTATGGGCGTGATGATGTTGTTGATGATGCGGCAAAAGTTGGCGTGGAATGTATTTTGACAAAACCCGTCAATTCTTCCACATTGCTTAATTCCATTATGCGGGCGTTCAAAGGCGAAGAAGTTAAACAACCGAATACAAAACGAAACACGTCAAATTTGATAGAGAGCTTAACTGCAATTAAAGGCGCAGCGATTTTGCTAACCGAAGATAATGAACTCAATCAAGAAGTCGCGTGTGGTTTATTAGAATTTGGCAATTTTGATTTGGATATTGCAAACAACGGTCAAGAAGCCGTTGATATGGTTGGCGTAAAGCATTACGACATTGTGTTAATGGATATGCAAATGCCTGTGATGGACGGCGTAGCTGCAACGATTGAAATTCGTAAAAATGCAGATTTAAATGCGTTGCCGATTATTGCCATGACCGCAAATGCAAGGTCAGAAGATAAAGAAAAATGTCTAAACGCAGGAATGCAAGACCATATTTCAAAACCGATTGATCCCGAAGAATTATTTAATGCGTTACTCTCATGGATTAAACCGCGTGATGGCATTGGCGAAATAATTGAATCTGAACAAAAAACGGATATTGAAAAATCCGCGCCAGAAATTAATTTAAATGATTTATTGGTCATTGAAAATCTTGATGTGGAACTTGGTTTGCAACGTGTATTGGGTAATAGAACGCTTTATCTGAATATATTACGCAAATATATCGGCAATCAAGATACCGCAGTAGAAGAAATTAGAACGGCGTTAAGCGCGGGTGATCATTCAACCGCAGAGCGTCTTGCCCATACGATTAAAGGCATGAGCGGAAATATAGGGGCGACACTTTTACAAAATACAGCAGCCGAATTAGAAAATATGATTCGCAGTGGTGAGATTAACAACATTGACGTTAAACTGACTATCTTTTCAGAAATGCTTAACACGATGATTACTAAAATCAAAAACGGCTTGCCCACTGAAGAATCGCATATCGCGAAAACCGTTGATGTAAGCAAAGCCCCTGAAGTGATTAAACAATTAAAAGAATTACTCGCGGCTGATAGTAGTAAATCAGGTGCGCTAATTGATGATAATCTTGATTTATTGCATTTCATTTTAGGTGCGAAAGTATTTTCAAAAATAGATCGTGCGGTAAAACAATTTGATTTAGATGAAGCCTTAGAGTTTCTCGAAGAACGTATTACAGAACTTGAAATCTAACTACAAAAAAATAATAAAATTATTTAGAGGAAAACAATGTCTTCAACTAACGAACCTACTGACAAAGCAACGATTCTTGTCGTTGATGATACGCCCGACAATCTTATTATTATGAGTAACTTACTCGAAGATAAATACATCGTTAAAGTCGCAAATCGGGGTGAAAAGGGCTTAAAAATCGCTCGTTCAGATTCCCCGCCTGATTTGATTCTTTTGGACATTATGATGCCTGAAATGGACGGTTATGAAGTGTGTGAACTTTTGAAAGCCGACCCAAAAACCGCCGATATTCCGATTATTTTTCTGACAGCTAAAAACGAAGTTGATGATGAAATTTCTGGTTTTACACTGGGCGCAGTCGATTACATTACAAAACCAATTCAAGCTGAAGTCACGTTAGCCCGAATTAAAAGACATCTGACGATTAAAATGGCACAAGATAAACAACGCGCCACCGCTGAAAAACTGCGTAATCAATTACTACATCTGCAAAAAGTGAGCAGTATGGGGCAATTAACGGCGGGCGTTGCACACGAATTTAATAACATTTTAGGTGTTATCAGTGGTTACACTGAAATAAGCAAAATGATTCTTGAAGATATTCAAGATGACAATTGCAAAGACGATTTAGGGCAAAATTTATCTGCAGTTGAAAAAGGGGTCAAAAAAGCGACTAATTTAATTCAAAAAATGCTTGTTTATTGTAATCAGCATGATTTGAATGAAAGAAAAAAAATTGATGTTAAATCGACAGTGAACGTTATCAACGATGTTTTATCAACATTAAGTGAATCAGATAACGCAAAAACAACATTAACAGTGTCAACGGATGCAGAAAATATCCGCATAGATTCGACCGCATTAAATCAAATCGTGACCAATTTAGTGAACAATGCACATTACACCATCAAAGATATTCCAAGTGGACGCGTGGAAATTTCATTACAAATGACTCAATTAGATGAATTGCACTGTGCAGCTTGCGGCAATGAAATAAGCGGCTCATTTATCAAATTAAGAGTATCGGATAATGGTAGTGGAATGGATTGCGAAACCGCCGCGAAAGTATTTGATCCATTTTTCACCACAAAACCTGTTGGCGATGGTGTAGGATTAGGACTTTCGGTGGTTAGCGGCATAGTGCATCAATCGAATGGTCATATTATTGTCGATTCAGAATTGGGTAAAGGTACGATATTTAAATTATTTTTTCCCTGTTTGAACATTGATTAAATTTTAATGTTGGCTCATTCACAAATTGAAATCCAAGGCATTGTGCAAGGCGTTGGATTTCGTCCATTTGTGGCTCGGTTAGCGACGCAATTTTTACAAAATGGTTGGATTAAAAATACATCAACAGGCGTTTTAATTTCAGTTGAAGGCTTACAAATTCAACAACAAAAATTTCTCGATGCCCTTCAAAACGCATTACCGCCATTTGCGGAAATTCACGATTTAAAGATTACTTCTCAGTCGCTTCAAAATTTCAGTCAATTTGAAATTGTCCCCAGCGTTTCTAATTCTCAAACTTTTGCTTTTTCATTACCCGATATTGCGACGTGTCCCGAATGCGTCGAAGATATTTTTAATCCAAAAAGTCGTTATTTTCGTTATCCGTTCACCAGTTGTTGTAGTTGTGGCGCACGTTACAGCATTGCGACGCGCCAACCTTATGACCGCGAAAACACTAGCATGGCAGACTTTATTTTGTGTTCCGATTGTGAAAGCGAATATCGAACAATGGACAATCGCCGTTTTCACGCACAAACCATTGCCTGTCCAACGTGTGGTGTTCAACTTTCTTTTTTGGATAATTTTGGAAATTTTATCGCTGAAAAAGAAGATGCTTTAAAAATGGCAATTGAGCAATTGAAATCGGGGAAAATCATTGCGTTAAAAGGTATTGGTGGTTATCAATTATTGGTTGATGCGACAAATCAAGCGGCTGTTCAATGCTTGCGTGAACGAAAAAAACGTCCAATGAAACCGTTTGCGTTAATGGTTAAAAATTTAGCCGCCGCGCATTTGTTATGCGACATCAGCGAACTCGAACAAACTGCCCTCACTTCCTCTGCTGCGCCGATTGTGTTATTAAAACGCCGTGAACAAATCGCCATTGCAGAAGCCGTCGCACCACAACAAAAACTACTCGGCGTGATGTTGGCATATTCTCCGTTGCATCATTTGCTGTTGCATGATTTTGATTCGCCGATTGTTGCGACAAGTGGGAATCGTTCCAACGAACCAATTTGTATTGATAACACGCAAGCGTTGGAAAAATTAGCCGATATTGCCGATTATTTTTTGTGTCACAATCGTGCGATTTTACGCCCGCTTGATGATTCGATTGTGCGAGAAATCAATGGAAAAATAACGGTTTTACGGCGTGCGCGTGGTTTTGCACCGTTACCAATTAAAACAAAAAATCTGATTCAAAATACACTCGCAGTCGGCGGACAGATGAAAAACACCATCGCGATTAGCCATAATAATCAAGCAATTTTAAGTCAGCATTTAGGCGATTTAGATTCCGAAGCCACCCGCCAGCAATTTGAAAAAACACTTGCGGATTTACAAAAATCTTATGCTTTTGAACCGTCGCGAGTGATGCACGATTTGCATCCCGATTATGTCAGCAGTCAGCTTGCAGCAAATTTAAATATCGAAAAACACGCGGTTCAACATCATTACGCCCACGCGCTTTCGTGTATGGCTGAAAATAATGTGCTGCCACCTGCGTTAGGAATTGTTTTTGATGGTTCGGGTTTTGGTTCAGACGGCACGATTTGGGGTGGTGAATTTTTGCTAATTGATGAAAAAGGTTTTGAACGTTTCGCGCATTTTCGTCCATTTCCATTAGTGGGCGGCTCGAAAGCGATACAAGAACCGCGTCGTGCAGCATTAGGTTTGTTGTTTTGTTGTTATGGCGAAGCGGCTTTTGAAAAAATAGATTTTGATTTTTCGCAAACTGAAAAAACTATATTAAAAATCGCTTTAACTAAAAATTTGAATTGCCCAAAGACTAGCAGTGTTGGACGTTTATTTGATGCAGTGGCGAGTTTGTTAGATATTTGCCACGTTAATCAATATGAAGGTCACGCAGCAATGTTGCTGGAATCCTGCGCGGCAAAATCTGACACGAATGATTTTTATGCGTTTGAAATAAAAGAAAAAATAATTGATTGGCAACCGATGATTGAGCAACTTTTAACAGATAAAAAATCGCAATCAAGAAATTATTGCGCGGCAAAATTTCATAATACGTTGGCAAAAATCAGCCTTGAAATTGCTCAACGCGCCAATCAAAAATCTATCGTGTTAAGTGGTGGCTGTTTTCAAAATGCACAACTCACCACAAAGATTTTTGTCGAATTAACAGCTGCAAATTTTTCTGTTTACACACATCAAAACGTGCCACCCAATGACGGCGGTTTGGCATTGGGGCAATTATTCGCAGCGTCTTTTTAACTTGATTCAGTCTTTTCGTCAGTGTTTTTTTCGTTAAATACAAAATACAAATTGCGAGCATAGATAAATAAGCCGCTCGCTTGTCCTAAAATAAAAACAGGGTCTTGGCGATAAATTGCGTATGCCAATAAAGTTAGTCCACCGCCAATACTGAAATACCAAAATGCGACAGGAAAAACACTTTTTTTTGCTTTTTCACTTTTAAGCCACTGAATAATAAAGCGAGCTGAAAATAATGCCTGCCCTAAAAATCCAATCCCCAACCAAATAGTTTCTTGACTGATATTAACGTTCAATTTCGCTAACCTCGGTAAGTTTCATTCTTGTTTTTAACCAAATTACGCCCGCAATATCGCTAATTCCAACCCATAGGCGGTCAAGTGTGCCGTAATTAGAAATGCCGCGTTCTCTGGCGCGATGCGTAACAGGAATAGAAACAACTTGATAGCCCGAACGAAGCATTAATGCAGGTAAGAAACGATGGTAATGATCAAAAAAGGGGAGTTGCAAAGCGGCATCGCGCAAAAAAACTTTCAAGCCACAACCCGTGTCTGGCGTAGCATCGCCTAATAATCGTGAGCGAATACCGTTAGCAAATTTCGACGAAAATAATCGCCATGCGGAATCGTGACGCTGATTTCTCCAACCTGCAATCATAGCAAGTTTTAAATTAGTTTCGCGTTGCGATTGTAATTGCGCGTATAAATTCGGAATATCGGCTGGATTATTTTGTCCATCACCATCAAGCGTTGCAATTACAGGAAATTTCGCAGCTTTGATTCCTGTGTAAATTGCAGAACTTTGTCCACAGCTTTTTTCATGATGAAAAACGCGCAAATTTGGAATCGTTTGTTGAGCTGTTTTTAAAATTTCTAACGTGTTATCGCTACTGCCGTCATTGATATAAATAATTTCATAGTCAGCAAAATTTTGTAAAGTCGCAATGATTTCGTTTAATAGCGGAGTGATATTTTCAGCTTCATTATGAACAGGAACAACGATTGAAATCGTCATAAAAACCTCGTGATTTTAGAATTGAAACATAAAAAAAAGGGCTACATTTTAAAATGCAGCCCTTTATTCGTGCCACTGTGTTGAGTAAAAACCCAACACAACAAGCCAAAACGATTAACGTTTTGAGTATTGTGGACGTTTTCTCGCTTTGTGTAAGCCGAT
>JBAXMT010000096.1:0-8242 GCA_037134135.1 Methylococcaceae bacterium
AATTGGATAGTCACAGAAAAAATTTTAGCATACGCTTTAGCGCGTAGAACCGATGAGGTTTATCATCAGTTACGCTTGTGCTTCGCCCGTTTGAAATCAAACACCTTTTAATTTCTCTCTGAAAAACATGAAAATAAAAACTCGATTGTTATCAATCATGCTGTCACAAACTTTAGTGATTATGCTGATTACCTTAGGCGTGACCTCGTATCTCACCAAAAACGCTTTAGAATCTGCGGCAACTGAAAAGCTCAATATCATGCTAGAAAGTCGGCACAACGCTTTAACTCGTTGGTCTGAGATGCTTTATGCTGAAATGTCTCTTCTTTCAACATCACCAACAACGGTTGTTTTACTTCAAAATTTAAGCGATGAGTTTTCTAAATTAGGTGGCAATGTTCAAACATTATTACAACAAAATTATCCCGCAAATGGTGCAGAGTATTTAGTTATTAACACCTCGCCTGTTCTTACGACCTACGACAAGATTCAACATCAAACTACACAATTTTTAATGCGTCGCCATGATATTTACGATTGGGATGATATGTATTTAATTGATGTTAAAGGTAACGTAGTTTTTAGTTTGAGGCATGAAGCCGATTTTGCGACCAATTTACGTTCAGGCGTTTGGCAAAATTCTGGACTCGCGCAAGCGGTTGTTCCGTTACTTGATAATGCCGTTTCAGGGCAGTTAAATTTTTCAGACTTTAGCAAATATGAACCCAAGAAAATGTTGCCAGCAGGTTTTATAGCCATGCCTGTTTTTGATGATGAAAAACATCAATTAATTGGTGTCGTTGCGATTCAATTACCGATTGCTCAAATCAATAATTTAGTGATGGATAAAACAGGCATGGGCGAAACAGGCGAAGTCATTATTGTTGGCAAAGATGGTTGGATGCTCAGTGATTCGCGCTTTAAAGAAGAAAGTACCATTTTAAAACAGCAGATAAAAACCCTTCCCTCTGAAACAGTCTTAGCGGGCAAAACAGAAACACTTGTTGCGACCGATTATCGGGGCATTGAAATTTTAGCAAGTGTTAAACCTTTTATTCCTTTTGCAAAACAAGACAGTAATCAAGTACGTTGGGGGATTATTGCAAAAATTGAACGATCTGAAATTTTGCGTGAATACAAAAATTTGCAACGTGTTTTGCTTGTCGTTGCAAGCGTTTTAATTTTTCTAACCGTTGGCTTAAGCATTTGGGGTGGACGCTCAATTTCTCGTCCACTTTCATCCATTACCGACGCGCTCACTCGTTTAGCTAACGGCGAACAAATCGACGTTCCCGAATTAGAACGCACTGATGAAGTTGGCGAAATTGCTAAAGCCGCTGAAACCTTCCACGTTATTACTCAACAAGTCGAACATGAACATTGGTTACGCGAAAATGTATCCATTTTAACCAGCACCGTTTCGGCTGAAAGTACAATTGAGCAAGCCACAAATAAAGTTTTGCATTTGCTGTGCAATTTATTATCAATCCCCGTCGGGACGATTTATTTATTTGCTGGAAATGGCATTTATCGGCGTGTTACAACCCACGGTTTAGCGCGTAGCAATCAATCTGAAACAACGTTTGAAAGTGGAATCGGCTTGCTTGGGCAATGTGTGAAAAGCAATCAAGCCATTATTTTATCGCCAGTGCCAGCGGGTTTAACAATCATCAGCACGGGACTTGCGGAATTTTCACCACAAGAGCTAGTTATTTATCCCATTCCGTACAAAAACGAAGTGCTGGCGGTTTTTGAGTTAGCCGCAACCGCAACGCTCACCGCCAAACAACATCAATTTCTCAAAGCGGTTTCCGAAGCATTAGGATTACATTTTGCGAATTTACAAGCCGCTGAACATAACGCCATTTTACTTGTTGAAACCAGCAAACAAGCCGCTGAACTTAGCGCAAGTTCACATTATGCAAGAAGTTTGATTGAAGCGAGTTTAGATCCACTCGTCACAATTAGTATCGATGGCAAAATTATGGATGTGAACACAGCGACTGAAAATGTCACGGGGGTGAAACGAGAACAACTTGTTGGCAGTGATTTTATTAACTACTTTACCGAACCAGAAACAGCGAGCATTGGTTACAAAGAAGTTTTTGCAAATGGATTTGTCAGCGATTATGAACTGGCTATTCGCCACGCAAGCGGCAAAATTACTGATGTCGTTTATAACGCGAGTCTTTATTACGACTGCAAAGGTGAGGTAGCGGGAATTTTCGCAGCGGCGCGTGACATTACCGAAAAGAAAATTGCTGAACAAAAAATGCTTGAGCAACAAGAATTGCTGCAACAAAGTAACGCTGAATTACAGGCATTTACCGAAGAATTACGCGGTCAATCGGAAGAAATGCGCTCACAAAATGAAGAATTGCGTTCAAGCCAAGAAGAACTACGCGCTCAACAAGAAGAAACGTTGCTCAAAAATCATTTACTTGAAACACAAAGCAAACAGCTAGAAGAATTCATTGCAGAATCTAAAGCCAAAGCGCAAGAATTGAAACGCTCAAATCAATACAAATCTGAATTTTTGGCGAATATGTCGCATGAATTACGCACGCCGCTAAACAGCATTTTGATTTTATCGAAAAATTTGGCTGAAAATGATGAACATAATTTGAATGACGATCAAATTGAATCAGCAAGTGTTATCAGCGAAAGCGGCACGCAATTATTGACGTTGATTAACGATATTTTAGATTTGTCGAAAATCGAAGCGGGGAAATTGGAATTATCCAAAGAAACCTTTCCGCTAACAGATATGATGACTTATTTGCGGCGTGTCTTTTTACCGCAATCTGAAAAGAAACACTTACAGTTTGAAATTGAAATTGCTCACGACGTTCCAGAATCAATTTACACCGACAAACAGCGTTTAACACAAATTTTGACGAACCTGCTCACGAACGCGATTAAATTTACTGATTTAGGAACGGTTAAAGTTGTTTTCAATAAATTCAATGATAATTTGAAAATTACCGTTGTGGATTCGGGGATTGGAATTCCTGCTGAAAAACTCGATCATATTTTTGGTGCATTTCAACAACTTGATGGTTCAACTAGCCGTAAATATGGCGGTTCAGGTTTGGGGCTTGCGATTAGTCGTAATTTAGCCAATTTGCTTGATGGTGAAATTACGGTTGTCAGTCAAATCGGTGTCGGCAGTCAATTTATGGTTAATTTAAAAAATATCTTTTCAAGTATTCCGATAAGAGAAAGTGATTATCATCACGTTGTTGCAACACCCGAACCTATTTTAATGCCGCCTAAAGAAGATATTGCCGCAGGTAAAAATATCTTATTGGTTGAAGATGATTTGCGCTTATTGGCTATTTTAGGGCGCATGATTACCGCGTTAGGTTTTAGTGTAATTTCGGTAGATTCTGCTGAAAAAGCCTTGATTGAATTAAATAAACAACCCATTATGGGCGTGTTTTTAGATTTAGGATTGCCAAAAATGAGTGGCATGGAGTTATTACGGCAGATTAAAGAAAGTTTGCCATTTGCTCAAACGCCCGTATTCATTATGTCTGGCTCTTCCGATACGGGGCAGGCAAAAACATTGGGCGCGTTAGGATTTTTGAAAAAACCTGTGACTCGCGACACCATTGTTGAATCATTAAAAATCATGACGCAACACAGTCACGCAGTTACTTTACCCGTTGCCGTCAATGGAAATGTGAGTACAGAATTTTCACAAATTTTGTTAATTGAAGACAATGCGATAGACAGAAAAAATGTCGCGGATTTGTTAAAAGATGTGCCAGTAAAAATTACAGCAGTTGAAACAGGCGGCGAAGCATTGAAATTTTTACAATCACAACACATTGATATGGTTATTTTAGATTTGAAATTACCTGATATGAGCGGTTTTGATTGGATTGGACAAGCAAAACAATTTCTAAATCCACTGCCCGTGATTGTTTATTCAGCACGAGAATTAACTGAAAATGAAGTGTTTGAATTGAAAGGTGTAACAGAAAGTATTGTCACCAAAAATGCGCTCAATTCACGTTTGCGGGAAGAAGTTTTGTATTTTCTTAATCATCTGCCTTCTGTTATTAGCTCCTCAGTACCAGAATCATTAACAGGTAAAAAAATTCTATTGGTTGACGATGATGCACGAAATCTTTTCGCGCTAACCAAAGTATTAAAAGCAAAAGGATTTCAAATTGATGTTGCCCCTGATGCCCTCAAAGCCTTAGAACTTATTGAACATACAGCGTTTGACATTGTACTCACTGATATTATGATGCCAGAGATTGACGGTTATGAATTGATACGTCGTGTGCGTGCGTCGGGTTATGACAAATTGCCCATTATCGCCATTACAGCAAAAGCGATGAAAGGCGATGATTCACTTTGTTTAGATGCAGGGGCAAATGGTTATTTATCAAAACCTGTTGATGTGCCAGCGTTAATTGAAATGATGAACACGCTTTTATGACGGCTCTCATCAAATGGAAAAATCACCACATTCAAGATGTGGAAGTAAATTTATTGTTGCACACTTTGAATGAGCGTTATGGTTATGATTTTACGGGTTATGCACGAGCTTCTTTGAAACGGCGATTACTTGATTTAATGTCGTATTTTGAACTTGAGCATTTAACACAACTTATACCGATAATGCTCTATGATGAAGCTGTCGCGCAAACGGTGATTAACAGTATTTCTGTACCAACGTCAGAGTTTTTCCGCGATCCATTTGTGTGGGCATATTTGCGTAAAAATATCATTCCGTTACTGGCAAGTTTTCCGCGAATTAACATTTGGCAAGCAGGTTGTGGTTTTGGACAAGAGGCTTACAGCTTATCGATTTTGCTGCATGAGGCAGGACTAGCAAAACGTAGTCACATTTTTTGCACCGACATCAATCCTGAATTTTTAAATGAAGCGAAAAAAGGCAGTTGGGCGATAAGAAATTTAAATTCTTGGCAAAACTACTATGAAAAATCAGGTGGAACAGGCGAATTTGCTGATTTTTTTATTGAGCAAAAAAATTCAATTGCCATTCGCGCTAACTACAAACAGAATGTGGAATTTGTGCAGCACAATTTAGTCAACGATGATGTGTTCAAAGAGGTGCAATTTGTAATGTGCCGTAACGTATTATTATATTTTGGTGAAGAGTTACAAAATCATGTGGTAAGTCTATTTACTCGAAGTTTAGAACGTGGCGGTTATTTATTACTTGGCAGCGGTGAAAATATCTTAAATTTAAATGAACATCATCCACGTTTAGAATTACTCGATTATTCACTTCAAATTTATCGTAAAACAATGGGCATTACTTCTCATGTATAAAATGTTAGTTATAGGTTTGTCAGCAGGTGGAATGCCGCTTGTAAAGCAATTATTAACGCACTTACCTAACGATTATTCGTTGCCGATTGCTATCGTCGCGCATTTACCAAAAGACTACCAAAGTAATTTTGATAAAGTGCTTGATTGCGTGACAAATCTTCCCGTAAGTATTGTTCATGATAAAGAGCCGATTGTTGAAGGTCACATTTATATCGCACCGCCGAGTTATCATCTTCTTATTGAGAAAAACCATCATTTCGCACTTTCTGAAGACAAGCCCGTGAAATCAGTACGTCCAAGTATTGATGTATTATTTTCCAGCGCGGCAGAAGTGTTTGAAAATGATTTAATTGCCGTAATTTTAAGCGGTGCAAATTCAGATGGTGCTGATGGAATGGCACTTGTTAAGAAATTAGGGGGCTTGTGCATCGTGCTAAACCCCGCCGAAACAGAATTTAATACCATGCCAAATGCTGTAATTAAAGCAGTTGATGTTGATTATGTCGTCAGCATTGAAGAAATTATTAGTTTATTAGTGTGTGCGGACGAGAAAGAATAATGCAAAAAGCTAAAATCCTGATTGTTGATGACAATCCAAATAATCGCCTTGCCATTCGTACGATTTTAAAAGGCGTTAACGCAGAGTTACACGAAGTCGATAACGGTTTTGACGCATTGTCGATGACACTAGAATTTGATTACGCGCTGATTTTACTTGATGTTCAAATGCCCGAAATGGATGGCTACGAAGTTTGCGAACAACTTCGAGCCGATGCACAAACAAGGGATGTGCCAGTGATTTTTTTAACTGCTGCATTTAAGGAAAATACTGACAAGATGCGTGGCTACAGTGCAGGAGCAACCGATTATTTAACCAAACCGATTGATGATCATATCTTAAAAGCGAAAGTTCACGTTTTTTTACGAATCTACCAGCAGCATCAGCAGTTACAAGAAAATAATGCCGCGTTACAACTTGCTGCTTCCGTATTTGAATCGCAGCAAGGCATGATTATTACCGATGCTGAAAATAAAATTTTGCGCGTTAATAAAGCGTTTAGTGAAATAACGCTCTACGATGCTGAAGATGTGATTGGTCAAAATCCAAGCATTCTTAAATCTGGTCGCCAAGATGAAGATTTTTATCGAACAATGTGGTGCTGTATTCAAAAAACAGGTTTTTGGAGTGGTGAATTATGGAATCGCCGTAAAAACGGTGAAATTTATCCAGAATGGTTAAATATCACATCAGTCAAAATAAACGGTGTTCTTAGTCATTACATTGGTACGATGAGTGACATTACTGAACATAAAACCGCTGAAGCAGAAATTCACAAATTAGCGTTTTATGATCCATTGACGGGTTTGCCAAATCGCCGTTTATTGGCAGAGCGGTTGCAACACGGAATTGAGCGTAGTGTACGAGATGGTGAATTAATGGCGTTGCTTATGCTCGATTTAGATCATTTCAAACCAGTAAATGATAGTTTAGGGCATTTGGCGGGTGATCAATTATTGCAACAAGTAGCAAAACGGTTATTGAATCGGTTACGCAATTCAGATATGACAGCCCGTTTAGGTGGCGATGAATTCACCGTATTACTGGAAAATATCACACACATTGACAATGCCGCTGAAATTGCACAAGAAATTATCAATAGTTTGATGGAGCCATTTTATTTAGACATCGAAAATAAAATGGAACACAAAGAAGTTCATATTGGTGTGAGCATTGGGATTAGTGTTTTTGATCAACATGACAAAACTAAAAATAAAATAATTACACCGCAATTACTTATAGATAACGCGGATATTGCTTTATATAAAGCGAAAGATAACGGACGAAATTGTTTTGCGTATTTTTCAGAAGAGTTAACGCTTGCTGCGCGGCGACATATTGAACTTGAATCTATCTTGCGTGGCATTTTAGATCGTAATGAATTATTAGTGAATTATCAGCCATTAGTTGATATTAAAACCGATACCATTATTGGTGCTGAAGCCTTAATTCGCGGCTTCCCTATCGTTCCAGGTTTTTCAACGCCTTGGCATTTTATTAAGTTTGCTGAAGAAACGGGATTTATTATCGCTATTGGTGAATGGATGTTATTTGAAACGTGTCGGCAAGGTAAACATTGGATTGATGCGGGGTTTCCTGCTTTAAAGCTCGCGGTGAATGTATCGCCGCATCAATTCAGTCATAGTGACATGGTTCATTCGGTGACAAAAGTGCTAGCAAAAACGCAATTTCCCGCACAATTTTTAGAGCTTGAATTAACGGAAACAGGCTTGATGGAAAATCACGAAAAAACTCGCACAATGCTAGATAATTTAAGACAACTTGGCGTAAGTATTTCAATTGATGATTTTGGCACGGGCTATTCTTCGCTGGCGTATTTGAAGTATTTTCCAATTAGCACGCTTAAAATCGACAAAAGTTTTATCGATGATATTCCTGAAAAAGAAGACGATATGACAATTGCTGAAACGATTATTTCAATGGGACACACGCTTGGTTTTAAGGTACTTGCAGAAGGCGTTGAAACGATGGAACAGCTTGAATTTTTGCGTGAAAAAGGCTGCGATGAATATCAAGGTTATTTTAAAAGCAAACCTCTTCCCGTTGATAAATTTGAACTGCTGCTTAAGGCTTAAAATGGGCTGGCACCGACGGGAGTAGCAAGCGAACATGATGACAAACAGGTACCAAAAAGTTGTTTGAGACAATACATGGCATTTTCAGAAATGCCGTGCTTATGATAGCCGTTCAATATGAGTGTACAATAAAATGGAAACGACACGTTACCAGAACTACACCAGATGTTTGGTTTGAAAAGAAGAAATTTCAGAAAAAATGACACAGCGTTGAAAATAATGGTGCCCAGGGGCGGAATCGAACCGTCGACACAAGGATTTTCAATCCTTTGCT